>CANINJ010000197.1 GCA_947468985.1 Bacteroidota bacterium | reverse complement strand
GTTGCTGGTTTTCTGATAATTACATTGCGAATTTCATCTTCAAAAGTTTCTAATCCTAAACTATTTCCGAAGTTTTTCATAAATTCAATTACACGTTCTTCTTTTTTGGAAGGACGCGGTACCGCATTCAAATCGGCAAATTTATTCCAAAGTGCTTTTGGTTCGAGGTTTCTAATTTCTTGACTCATTTATGTGTATTTTAGATTCTTAGTTTTATGGCTCAAAGTTACAAAGGACCAAAGATAGTTTTGTCAAAAAAAATCATTTATTTTAAAATAAATAATGCTTCGAAATTTGTTACTTTACATTTCAATATTAAAGTAGATGCAACGAAAATACATTCTTCCATTATTACTGTTCATTCAAATACTGTTTTTACAGCTAATTTCGTTTTTTCCAGAAGTGGTAGAGCGCTATTACAGTAATGGTTTGTATGTTTATATTTCCAAATTTTCTCGAATTGTATTTGGTAGTTTTCCTTTTTCTGTTGGCGATTGCATTTATTTTTTGGTGGTGTTTTTAATTTTAAGATGGTTTTACCAACAACGAAAATTGGAAAAATTGAATTGGAAAGATTCGGCTTTGCGGGTTCTGAGTTTTCTATCGGTATTTTATTTTTTGTTTAATTTGCTTTGGGCAATGAATTATCATCGGGTGCCATTATTTGAAAAAATGGCGATTGAACGGAAATATTCCAATGAAGATTTGCTGAAATTCACGAAAGTATTGATTGCAAAAACAAATGAAATTCACAGCAAAATTGAGAAAAATGACAGTTTGAAAGTTGTTTTTCCGTATTCGCAAGAGCAGGTTTTTGAAATGAATTTGACGGGTTACCAATTGCTTTCTAACCAATTTTCAAGTTTTGAATATTCCAATCCCAGTGTTAAGAAATCGCTTATTAGTTTGCCGTTGAGTTATATGGGTTTTGGCGGCTATTTGAATCCGTTTACGAATGAAGCTCAGGTGAATGACAAAGGTCCGATGTATAATTTTCCAACAACTGTTTGTCACGAAATGGCGCATCAATTGGGTTATGCTTCTGAAAGTGAGGCTAATTTTATTGGGTTTTTAGCGTCTATAAAAAATGAGAATTTGTATTTTCAATATTCGGGTTACAGTTATGCGTTGCGGTATTGTTTGGGAAATTGGCGAATTCGAGATGAAAAGGTTTTCGATGAATTACTAAAAACGATTCATCCAGGGATTTTGAAAAACTACAAGGAAAGTGAAGAATTTTGGAAGCAATATGAAACTTTTATAGAAAAAGGATTCCAAGTATTTTACGATAATTTCCTGAAATTCAATCAGCAAAAAGATGGTTTGGGTGGCTATAGTAAGTTTGTAGATTTGATGGTGAATTACTATAAAGACAAACCACTTTAGGGAACTTTTGTTTTTTTAGGGCAATTACAAGTAATCAAATGATTTTTAGTTTAGCCCTGATGGAAATGGAAATCCCACGTCATTGCGAGGAACGAAGAAATCTCGTGGATTGCAATGGACAGCAGGAATTGCAATTGCTGAAAATGCGGGAACAATTCGCTCCAAAAGAGAAATAATCTTTTTAAATCCCGATTAGTTTAAGTAAATTTGCGCCTTATATCCAAAAAGTGCAAAAGGAAATCATAGTTATTATTGGCGGGCCTGGAACAGGGAAAACAACGATTATCGATGGGCTTTTAGAGCGCGGTTATTGCTGTTATCCTGAGATTTCACGGGAAGTGACGATGGAAGCGAAGAAGCAGGGAATTGAGCAATTGTTTCTTGAAAATCCGTTGCTTTTTAGCGAATTGCTTTTGGAAGGACGCAAAAAACAGTTTTTGAATGCGCAAAAAGAGCCTCACGAAATTGTATTTTTAGACCGCGGAATTCCCGATGTTTTGGCATATATGCATTATATTGGCGACAGTTATCCTTCTTTTTTTGATGCTGCTTGTCGTGAAAATACCTACACAAAAATATTCATTCTTCCGCCTTGGGAAGAGATTTATGTGAGTGATGACGCCCGTTACGAGAATTATGAACAAGCAAAATTGATTTACAATCACCTTACGGAAACGTATCAAAATTATGGCTACGAATTAATTGAAGTGCCAAAAGATACCTTGGATAACAGAATTCTTTTTATCTTAGAGCAAATTTAGTTCGGGTTTTGTTGAAATACCTGAAACTTTAAGCGAAAATAAATGCCAAAAGCGTTAGAAATTCTTCAAAAATATTGGAAACACGATCAGTTTAGATCGCTTCAAAAAGAGATTATTGACTCTGTTTTGAGCGGTCAAGATACGTTTGCTTTGTTGCCAACTGGCGGTGGAAAATCGATATGTTTTCAGGTTCCAGCTTTGATGAATGACGGAATTTGTTTGGTAATTTCGCCATTGGTTGCGTTGATGAAGGATCAAGTTCAGAACTTACAAAAACTTGACATTAAAGCGATTGCGTTAACTGGCGGTATAAAATCGGATGAATTGGTAACGCTTTTAGACAACTGTCAATTTGGGAATTATAAATTTTTATACTTGTCGCCAGAGCGTTTGCAAACCGAGTGGGTTTTGGAACGAATTAAGCAATTACCAATTTCTATTATTGCAATTGACGAAGCGCATTGTGTGTCGCAATGGGGGCACGATTTTCGACCTTCATATTTGAAAATTTCCAATTTAAAAACTCATTTCCCAAAAGTTCCTTTTATAGCATTGACCGCTTCGGCAACGAAAAGAGTTCAGGAAGATGTGATTTTGCAATTGGGATTGGAAAAAACGGCAGTATTTCAGAAATCATTTAACAGAGAAAATATCGCTTATTTTGTTTTGGAAGCCGAAGATAAATTGTTTCGGATGGAACAAATTTTGAAGAAAAATCCAGAACCTTCCATAATATATGTAAGAAACAGGAAATCGTGTTTGGATGTTTCGTCTCAATTGCAGGCGTTGGGATTCCAATCTACGTATTATCACGGGGGATTATCGGCGAAGGAAAAAGATAAAAATATGCAGCTTTGGATGTCGGAAGAAGCGCAAGTGATTGTGGCTACCAATGCGTTTGGAATGGGAATTGACAAGGCAAATGTGAAAACCGTAATCCATATTCAGTTGCCCGAAAATATAGAAAATTATTATCAGGAAGCAGGTCGAGCAGGAAGAAATGAAGAAAAGGCGTATGCCGTTTTGCTGACAAGTCCTTCCGATAAATCGAATGCTGAAAGTCAGTTTATTGCTGTTTTGCCCGATAAAAAATTCCTAAATACTATGTATATGAAATTGTGTAATTATTTCCAAATTGCTTATGGCGAAGGAATTGAAGAACAATTTTCATTTAATTTAAATCAGTTTTGTGGAAAATATGAATTTCCGATTTTGAAAACGTATAATGCAATGCAGTTTTTAGACCGTCAAGGAATCATTACTTTGTCGCAAGAATTTTCAGAAAAAGTGACGGTTCAATTTATAATTCCTTCCAAAGAAGTGCTTCGCTATATGAGCTTGAACAGAAAAGACGAACCAATTTTATTGGCTTTGCTCCGCTCCTATCCAGGAATTCACGAAGTTCCTGCAGCGTTGAATATGGCGATGATTGCAAAAAAAGCGGAAACCAATGAAACTGCCGTAAATGCGTTATTGCATCAATTAATGGAAAAAGGAATTATAGAATATCACGCTAAAAGCAATGATACTCAATTGATTTTCAATGTAATTAGAGAAGATGAACGAACGATTAATAGCGTTTCAAAACATTTAGAAATACAAAATAATTTGAAAAAAGAGCAATTGAAATCGGTTTTGGAATTTGTAAAAGACACTGAAAATTGCAAAAGCAAATTGATATTGAATTATTTTGGGGAAAAATCGGATGTAAATTGTGGCATTTGCTCCTATTGCATTGGGCAAAAAGAACCAGAAATTGAGACGGAAGACCTTCGAGAACTCATTCTTTCGTTATTGAAAGTCGCACCATTAAATTCAAGAGAAATTCAAATTCATACCAAAAAATCAACAGATGCAATTATCTTTGCATTGCAAAACTTATTAGAAAGTGATCGCATTCTCATAAAACCCAACAATAAATACACTTTAAAATCATAATGGAAAAATTACGCATCGTTTTTATGGGAACACCTGAATTTGCGGTTGGC
>CANINJ010000196.1 GCA_947468985.1 Bacteroidota bacterium | reverse complement strand
GAAGATGATTTTGAAGCGATTTTAAAATATTCAGAAACTACTATTGAAACCAATGAATCTCTTCTAATTCAACAACGTATTTCTAAAGAATTTTATTTAGAAAAAGTTTCAAAAATGCTTGATTATATTAATAACGGCGACATTTATGAAGCTAATTTTTGTATGGAATTTTATGCCGAAGGAACTATAAATCCAGTAATAAAATTTCAACGATTGAATGAAATTTCAAAACCACCATTTGCAGTTTATTTGAAGAATAACAAACAGTTTTTGCTTTCGGCATCGCCAGAACGGTATTTGAAAAAGGAAGGCGAAAAGATTATTTCCCAACCTATAAAAGGAACTGCTAAAAGATTTTCGGATACAAAAGAGGATGAAATTTCTAAACAAAATTTAGCTTTAGATCCAAAAGAACGTTCTGAAAATATTATGATTACTGATTTGGTTCGGAATGATTTGTCACGAACGGCACAAAAAGGTTCGGTGCAAGTGGAAGAATTATGTGGCATTTATTCCTTTTTGCAAGTGCATCAAATGATTTCTACGGTAACTTCAATTATTGACAATCAAAATGCTGTTGTTGAGGTTCTTAAAACTACTTATCCAATGGGAAGTATGACGGGTGCACCCAAAATTTCGGCGATGAATATCATTGAAGAATTGGAAGAAACAAAAAGAGGTTTGTATAGTGGAGCAGTTGGATATTTTACACCTAACGGCGATTTCGATTTTAATGTGGTCATTCGAAGTATTCTTTACAACCAAGAAAATCAATATATTTCCTTTTCTGTTGGAAGCGCAATTACCTCGCTTTCGATTCCTGAAAAGGAATATGAAGAATGTCTTTTGAAAGCCAATGCGATGTTAAATGTATTGAATTCCAATTAGTTAATCCGTAAATTTAAGTATTGATTTAGAATAATTTTATAAACTTTAAAGCTATAAATTATGAAAAAGATACTGCTAATTATGATTTTAATATTTGGATTTTCTTCAATTACAACGGCGCAAATTAAACAAGAAGAAAAAAATTACGAAACGAAACACGTCTGCAATCCAGATTGTAAAGAGGGAAACCATTGTTATCGACACGGTGAAATGGGACACGTGTGTTCTATGGAAGGAATGAATCAAAAATGCAAAAAGCACAAATGCAACTCAGAATGTATGGAAAAAAAACATTGCTGCAAACACGGTGAGAAAAAACATTGTTGCGGAGAAGACCATCCAATGTTGCAAAAAGAAATTGAAAAAACAGAAGATAAAATGAATAATTTAGAAGAAAAACTCGAAAAATAATTGAGTTTATTTTCTTAAAAAGCAACGATTTTCGTTGCTTTTTTTATGCGAAATTTCAAAATAATTAGTTCTAATGTGAATGTTGTTTCGCGGTATGATTTAAAATAACTATTTTTGACTATGATTGAAAAATTCAAAATCCATATTTCAACTAATTTTCCTTTTTTGAAAGGCAAAAAACTGCTTTTGGCAACAAGTGGTGGTTTGGATAGTATGGTTATGGCGCATTTATTTAATGCTTTGGATTATGAATTTGCGCTTGCGCATTGCAATTTTCAACTTCGTGGATTGGAAAGTTTTGGCGACCAAAAATTCGTACAAGACTTTGCTGATGCTAATAATATTCCAGTTTTCATTACTCAATTTGATACGCAAACATTTGCAAATGTTTATAAATTTTCCACTCAAGTTGCTGCCCGAGAATTGCGTTACAATTGGTTTTATGAATTATTAGAAACCGAAAATTACGATTATATTTTGACTGCGCATCATTCCGATGACAACATTGAAACCTTTTTAATTCATCTTGTTCGTGGTTCGGGTTTGGATGGGTTTACGGGAATTCCTGCTCAAAATGAGTTGGTAATTCGCCCTTTATTGGCTTTTAGCCGTGCTGAAATTTCAAATTATGCTTCCGCAAATGCCGTACTGTGGCGCGAAGATAGCAGTAATTCTTCGGATAAATATTTACGAAACAAAATACGCCACGATTTGGTTCCTATTTTAAAAGAATTGAATCTGAATTTTCTAACTTCATTTCAAAATACGCAAAAATATTTGAAAGAAGCACAAGCAATGGTTGAAGATGCTACGATTATGATTTATCAGCAAGTGGCAACGGAGATTGAAAATGAGATTCATTTTGACATTGAAAAACTTACAAAATTACCCAATTATAAATCCTATTTGTACCAATGGCTGAAAGAATTTGGTTTTTCTGCTTGGGATGATATTTATGATTTGGTAACTTCACAATCAGGAAAACAGGTGTTTTCTGGTGAATTTAGACTTTTAAAAGACCGCCATTTTTTGATTTTAAGTCCAATGAATGAAATCGATGCAACAGAAGAATATTTCATTGATGAAAATCAAAAAGAAGTTAATCTTCCTATAAAACTTTCTTTTTGTAACAAAGATTACAAACCAAATACTGATAATTCTATTATATTTGTTGACGGTGATAAATTAAAATATCCTTTGGTATTGAAAAGATATGAAAAAGGTGCTGTTTTTCAGCCTTTTGGAATGAATGGAAATTCGAAAAAAGTAAGCAAACTTTTCAAAGATGAGAAATTATCGCTTTTGCAAAAGGAAAATTCTTGGATTTTATATTCTGATAATGAAATTGTTTGGGTTGTTGGAATCCGACAAGACGAGCGTTTTAAAATTGAAAATACAACAATAAATAGTTTACAAATAGCCCTATTATAATGAAAAAATTACTTTTTTTACTCTTTGCTTTTTTGGTTTATACCAATGGAATTGCACAAATTTTAGATCCCGTAAAATGGAAATCTAAAACCGAAAAAATTTCTGAAACCGAATTCAATTTAGTTCTTGAAGGAACTATTGAAAATGGATGGCACGTATATTCCCAATTTACACCAGACGGAGGACCAATTCCATTAGAATTAAAATTTGCGGAAAGCGCAGGAAATTATGAATTGGTTGGAAAAACGAAAGAAAGCAAAACCAGAAAAGAATACAATCCTGTTTTTGAAGTAGATGAAATTTTCTTTGAAAAGAAAGTGGTTCTAACACAAAAAGTAAAAATTGTAAATTCTAAAACAAGAAGCATCAAACTGAAAATTGATTATCAGGCTTGTAAAGAGGTTTGTATAAATTTAAACAAAGACTTTCAATTTGAAATTCCTGTAATAGCTTCAAGTGCACTACTTCCTTTAAAAAAAGACACGGTTTTAGTCGATACTACATCCAATAAAGTTACATCCGAAACCATTAAAACAGAAGTTGAAACACAAGAATCTGTTCCTCAAAAACCAATTGAAGAACCTAAAAAAGGATTGTTTACTATTTTTATAATTGCTTTTTTCTCAGGATTTGCAGCACTTTTAACGCCTTGTGTTTTTCCTATGATTCCGATGACGGTGAGTTTTTTCACTAAACAAAGCAAAACCAAAGCGCAAGGAATTAGAAACGCAATTTTATATGGTATTTCAATTATCCTGATTTATGTCGTTTTAGGATTTTTAGTCACTTGGATTTTTGGTGCCGATGCGTTGAATGCGTTATCTACAAATGTCTGGTTTAATATTATTTTCTTCGGATTATTGGTGTTTTTTGCAACTTCCTTTTTGGGAGCATTTGAAATCATGTTGCCTAATTCTTGGGCAAATAAAGTCGATCAACAAGCGGATAGAGGAGGAGTTGTTGGGATTTTATTTATGGCATTGGCATTAGCAATTGTTTCATTTTCTTGCACAGGCCCAATCGTTGGAACCTTATTGGTTGATGCAGCGTCTAAAGGCGGAATTGCCCCAATTGTTGGAATGTTCGGATTTTCATTGGCTCTAGCCTTGCCATTTATGTTGTTTGCAATGTTTCCGGGTTGGTTGAATTCGTTGCCAAAATCAGGCGGTTGGTTGAATACCGTTAAAGTAGTTTTGGGCTTTTTAGAATTGGCTTTAGCCTTTAAATTTTTATCAAATGCCGATTTAGTTTTACAATTGCATTTATTGGAACGCGAAGTTTTCCTTTCCATTTGGATAGCTATTTTCGGAACATTGGCACTTTATTTATTTGGAAAAATCACCTTGCCACACGACAGTCCGTTAACGCATATTTCCGTGGGTAGATTGTCATTGGGATTATTAGTTTTG
>CANINJ010000195.1 GCA_947468985.1 Bacteroidota bacterium | reverse complement strand
GATTGCTTCGCTCGAGTCAAAATTACGTTTTTAGAATATATTTTCAAGTATATAAAGTTAATTAATTATTTTTCGGACAAATAAGTATGAATCAAAATAGCACTATAGCATTAAAATGCCAAACGATTTCGGGAAGGAAAAGGATTCCTTATGTATTTCTTGTTTCGATTTCGCTGTTAATTTTTTCGTGTAAACCTGCACAAAAAGGGATTCGGAATTCGGTTTCGACCAATAAAAGCATCGTTATTAATAGCGAGAAAACAAATCGATTTAGCACTGGCGCGGATAATTACAAAGCCTATTTTTCATTATTAGATGGTAAAAAAGTTGGCGTTGTAACTAATCAAACGGGAGTTGTTTCGTATGATTCTATTTATATGCTTCCAGATACAAATGGACTTACTCACATTGAAGGATATGACAAGAAAAAAAGTCATTTGGTTGATTTTTTAGTAAAAAACAACATCAATATTCAAAAAATATATGCGCCAGAACACGGTTTCAGAGGAACTGCTGATGCTGGAGAACACGTCATTGACGGAAAAGATGTCAAAACAGGAATCCCAATTATTTCACTTTATGGCGAAAACAGAAAACCAAAGCCCGAGCAATTAGAAGGAATTGACATTTTGATTTTTGATTTACAGGATGTTGGAGCCCGTTTTTATACCTACATCTCTACATTGCATTATATTATGGAAGCTTGTGCCGAAAACAACATTCAGTTGCTTGTTTTAGATCGTCCAAATCCGAATATTTCGATTGTTGACGGTCCCGTTTTAGAAAAAGAATTTACAAGTTTTGTGGGAATGCATCCAATTCCGTTGTTGCACGGAATGACCATTGGCGAATACGCACAAATGATTAATGGCGAAAACTGGTTGAAAAATGAGGTTCGTTGCGACTTAAAAATAATTGCGTGTGCAGGTTATAATCGTGAAATGAAATACAGTTTACCTGAAAAACCATCACCCAATTTACCAAACGACCAAGCTATAAATTTGTATCCGAGTTTGTGTCTTTTTGAAGGAACCAATGTGAGTGTGGGGCGTGGAACGGAGAAACAATTCCAAATTTACGGTTCGCCATATTTGCCAAAAGCGGATTTTAGTTTTATTCCAATGCCGAATTTCGGCGCAAAAGAACCCGTTTATAATGGCGTTGAATGTTATGGTGAAGATTTGACTGCTATTCCGAAAATTGATAAATTAGAATTAAAATGGTTGTTAAAAGCCTATAATGAAACGACTGACAAAACGAAATTCTTTAATCCTTTTTTTACAAAATTAGCGGGAACCAAAAAATTACAAGAACAAATTGAAGCGGAATTATCGGAAGATGAAATTCGCGAGAGTTGGAAAAGTGGATTGCATGATTTTAAGAAAATGAGAAAGCCGTATTTGATTTATTAAACCGAATTTTATAAGTATAAAAAAACCTGACTACATAATAGTCAGGTTTTTGGTTTTTCGGCAACAGACGTTATTGTAAGTCTTTAATCTTAACTAAAACTTTGATTTCGTAATTTTCTACCGTTTTAAGTTTGCCGTTTATTCTGCCACTGACACTTGAATACGTAATCAAAATATCATATTTAACAGTTTCAATTTTTTGAGTAATAATTTCATCCGAATCATCATTTAGTTCAAAAGCGGGATTGGAATTTATAAAATCATAGGTTTTTAATGGAATACTATCTTGGTTTATTTGTAAATCCAAACCATAATTTTGCTTTTTAGTTTTAACAGAAAAAGTCTTTTCGTTAATTTTCAAACATTCATTGCAATCAAGATTAACAAAATTTGTTATTATAAACGACAAATCATATCCGTGAACGACATTTATTTTTTGAGTTTCATTTTCATTAAAATTATAATTAAAATAATTTCCATCCTTTTCATTTGAATCGTAATCAGATCGGTATTGCAACCCAAAAGCTTTCATAATTTGTGATGAATTTGGAGTTTTGTCTTTTTGAAGAAGGGCCGTTAACTTATTTCCTGTAAATGGGAGTAACGCATTCACTCCATAATTTTCTTCTAAAAAAGAAACAATACTGCTCAAATCTTGTTCTTGCTTGAAGGTGAATTTTCCTTTTTCAGCTAGCTTCATATAGGTTTCAAATCTGGAAAGTTGGCTATGTTTAGAAATTGAATCGGCACTTTGGGGACCTGCAATTGAAAGCAATCCGAACAAACACATACTTATTGGTATGAATTTAATTTTAGGTTGTTTTTGGATTATAAAATAGGTAACAACAACTGAAAGCCAAATAGATAAAAGCAATACGTAATATCTTTCGTGAGTGAAACCATAAAGATTTATTCGATATAAAATTGCCCAAAATAGAAGTCCTAAAAGTGGCACTAATAAATAGTAAAACCAACGGCTAAAAGTTCGCATCCATAAATTACCTGTTTCTTTTGCAATGGGAAGCACTAACAAAAAGGAAAGTATTCCAAAAATGGCAAATACTAAAACCAAATAGGAAACCCAACCTACAGGCAATGAAAGCGTAACTAAAATCTTGGTTTCATAACTAATTAGAATTACCAAATAGAGACTTATCAAAGGCATTAACACATATTGGGTAAAGTTTTTAAGCCCTTTTGGGTAACTAAGGTTCAGTGGCGAAGCTTCATTATTTATTTCAGGAACACCTGCTAAAAAGAAAATCGTGTTGAAAAGTCCAGCGATAATAACGAATAAATGTCCGTAAATTTCTTTGTAAAATTCTACATTAAATAATTTGGTGATGGCAGTAACAGCAATTGCTAAACCCACATAAAGTACCAAACTGTATAAACCTGATGTAATAATTCGGATGAAAAGTTGTTTGTTGAATTCCCAAAATTCTTTTTGATTGTATTTCTTTGGAAGAAATCCTGCAAACGAAACGAGCAAGTGCGTTGAAATGCTAAGCACGAACAATTGAAGCCCTTCTATAAAGGTTAATTTTTCAGATAAGTTGAAAACAAATGCTACAATTAATCCTCCAAGTATAAAACTTGCTAAAAACCGAATCCATTCTTTGGTTTTTTTTGATTCAAAATACAAACTAATAGATAAAAATAAGACCATGCAAAGCGCACTACTAATGATAATTTTGATAAATAGTTGCTCAGGATTGACATCAATATTATCTATAAACAGTAGCAAATAAATCGTTCCTATGAGAGTAGCAATAAATTCAAATGGGAATCTATAAACTGTTTTTAAGGTTAAATCTATTACACTTTGTAAGGAAGGAAACTTTGCCATAATAAATATTTTACACTAAGTAAAGAAATTTGCTAAATCAAACCAAACAAAAACCCCTTTATCTGCAAATAGCGATAAAGGGGTTTGAAAATTATTTTTCAGTAATTCTGAATTTACAATCCAAAAGCTGCTTTTACTTCATCAACAAAATCTAATTTTTCCCAAGTAAATAATTCAACGGTTACCGTTTTTTCAATTCCACCTGGTGCTTTGAAAGTTTTTGTTACCGTTTCAGGAGTTCTTCCCATGTGTCCGTAGGCAGCGGTTTCACTGTATATTGGATTTCTTAATTTTAGACGTTGCTCGATAAAATAAGGACGCATATCAAAAATAGCTTCTACTTTCTTAGCAATTTCACCATTTGTCAAATTCACTTTTGAAGTTCCGTAGGTATCTATGAAAATTCCCATTGGTTTTGCCACTCCAATTGCATATGAAACTTGTACTAAAATTTCATCTGCAACACCCGCTGCAACTAAATTTTTTGCAATGTGACGTGTTGCATAAGCAGCACTTCTATCCACTTTACTTGGGTCTTTTCCAGAAAAAGCTCCACCTCCGTGTGCTCCTTTTCCGCCATACGTATCCACAATAATTTTTCTACCTGTTAATCCAGTATCTCCATGAGGTCCTCCAATTACGAATTTCCCTGTTGGATTGATATGATACGTAATTTTATCATTGAATAAATGAGCGTATTTGGGATTTTTTTTGATGATTCTTGGAATTAATATCCCAACTAAATCCGATTTTATTTTTGCTAACATGGTAGCTTCTTCATCAAAATCGTCGTGTTGCGTAGAAATTACAATTGCATCAATACGAACTGGTTTATTCTCATCGCTATATTCTAATGTAACTTGTGATTTTGCATCAGGACGCAAATATTTAATCTCCT
>CANINJ010000194.1 GCA_947468985.1 Bacteroidota bacterium | reverse complement strand
TCGGTCCAGTTGTTCTCAATCGGTTTCTTCTTGATGGCGTTGGTGCCTTAAAGTCTTTTGGCGCCTCATTACTCACGTAATATTGTTTGACTTCTTTAATTCCAATATCGGTGTAATCTGTAGTGTAAAACCAACCACGAATAAACCAATCCAAATCAGTTGCCGATGCGTCTTCCATCGTTCTAAAGAAATCTTCTGGGGTTGGGTGTTTAAATTTCCAACGATTTGCATACGTTTTGAAAGCATAATCAAACAATTCGTGTCCCATAATTGTTTCACGCAAAATATTCAAACCTGCTGCGGGCTTACCATAAGCATTGTTTCCAAATTGTTTTATCGCTTCAGAATTGGTCATTATTGGCTCAATATTTTTTTGATCGCCACTCATATAAGGAACGATTTTATTTGCAGGTCCACGATCAACAGGAAAGGTTGACTCCCAAGAAATTTCGGCTAAATATTCCATAAAAGTATTCAATCCTTCGTCCATCCAAGTCCATTGTCGCTCATCAGAATTGACAATCATTGGAAAAAAATTGTGCCCTACTTCGTGAATTATTACGCCTAACATTCCGTATTTTACTCTGTCGGTATATTTTCCATCAGCATCGGGACGACCAAAATTCCAGCAAATCATTGGGTATTCCATTCCTTGATCTTGCGCATTTACAGAAATTGCTTTTGGATAAGGATAATCAAATGTATAACTGGAATAGCTTTTCAAAGTGTGAGCAACGGCACGAGTTGAATATTGTTCCCACAACGGATTTCCTTCTTTTGGATATAATGAAATCGCCATTACGGTTTTTCCGCCTAATTTTACTGCCATTGCATCCAAGATAAATTTTCTTGAAGTTGAAATTCCAAAATCTCTAACATTTTCTGCTTTGAATTTCCACGTTTTTTTCTTGTCAGAAAATCCTTTTTCAGTTTCAGTAGCTTCGGCTTGCGTTACGATAATTACTGGTTTGTCGAATGAATTTTCTGCTTGAGTATATCGTTTCACTTGTTCTGCGGTGAAAACTTCAGCTCTATTTTGCAAAACTCCCGTCGCTTCCATAATATGATCGGCAGGAACGGTAATGTTAACTTCATAATTTCCGAAAGGCAAAGCGAATTCTCCACTTCCCCAAAATTGCATATTTTGCCAACCTTCAACATCGTTATAGACCGCCATTCTTGGGTAAAATTGCGCTAAAACATACAAATTATTACCATCTTTAAAATGCTCGTAGCCGGAACGACCTCCATCAACCATATAATTATTGACGTTGTAATTCCATTTGATATTCAAGGCTATTTTTTCACCAAAAGCCAATGGTTTTACTAAATTAATCCGCATCATCGTTTCGTTCACAGTATATGAAATGGGATTTCCTTTGGCATCTTTAACATAATCAATTTTGAAACCACCGTCGAATTTTTCTTCTAAATATTTTCTTGAAAATCCAGCAGCACTTATTGCGGGATCGATTTTGGCATTTTCAACTAACGGAGTTTTGGAAGTTTTTGCAGCATTATTCTGATCCAATTGAATCCATAAATATTCCAAAGATTCCTTCGCATTATTGGTATAAGTTATGGTTTCGGTGCCGTAGATTTTCGTATTTTTGTCATCCAGCTCGATGTCCATTTTATAATCGGCTTGCTGCTGATAATATTCAGGGCCCGGTGCGCCAGAAGCGGTGCGATACATATTGGGAGTTGCCAATAAATCATACATTTGACGAAATTTATTTTTGTCTTCGTGACCTAACTCTTTAGTTTTAGGACTTTCTTTAACTTCCTGTGCAAAAGTTGAAATTGAAATTGTAGCAAAAAACAATAGAAATACGGATGTAATTTTTTTCATAAAAGTGTGATTATTAGCTTTCAATTGCTAAAGTAATTATTTTATTTGAGATAAACAGATGAACTTATTTTAACCTTCCACTAATCGTACTTTCAGTAAGCAACAAACTTTGTTTTTCACCGTAAATAGTGGACTGTATAATATTTTGTTGTTCAGAATTTAATTCAAGAAGTGCCGTATTTTTTACTTCCAAAGTTTTAATTTTAGAAATTTCTTTGATATTATAATAACAAATAAGTACGTTTCCTTCCAATTCATTACTAAGATAATTGATGTTTTTTTGTTGCCCATTTACTTTTAAAGAAAAATTTTCTAAAATATATTTCTTCATTAGAACAATATCGTCTAGAGATTCATTTGATTCCCCTAAAAAAGTTTTTTTATTGTATTTTTTATAAAGAACCGCATTTAAATCATCTACAAATATTCGGGATGTAATTTGCAACATTTTCTTTTCTGGAGCATAATTAATTTGATAGATGGAAACATAAAATTTATGAATCCCAAAGGAAGTTCCTGCAAAAAATGTTATTCCTATTAAGGTATATAAAAGTATTTTTTTCATTTATCAAATGTAGTTAATCCATTTCTATTTTGGAATAGCATTATAATTTACTGCCAATTTTGAAATCAAAAACAACATCATTGTTCGGTTTTTTACTTTCAAAGCTGCTGCAAATTCCTTGTCTTCTATTAAGTAACGTTGAAAATCATCAATGTAGATTTCTGGAATTTTCAAGGTTTGAATGTAATATTTATCTTCATATAAAACACCAAGTTTATTCAACATTCTTTCTTTTCGTTCCACTATAATTTCCTTTTTCAACATTTCTGTTCTTCCAGAAAGCCAGTTTAGCGGTGCGTCTAATAATCCTGAAGTAGCGGTATATAATTTCCGTTCTGCAGGAGTATATTGCTTTTGACCTGGAATTATAATGATGCCTTCGGCTGCATTTTTCTTGACAATTACCTCATTAAGCTCATTGATTTTTGGAGTCATATAAATGGTTATCGTTTCCGATTTCAAATCGTCTTCATCAACCAACATTCGTTTCATTTCTAAAGTCATTGATGAAAAAACGAAGATGTCATCGGCTTTCGCCAAAATAGAAAATTCCCCTTTATTATTGGTTACCGTTACTTTTTCATTTCCTAAATTCACCACGTCAATTCCAACCACCGAAGCAGAATCCGCGACAATTTTTCCGTGTAGGATTTTTTCGTTGCTGGTTTGTGACCAAGTGCAGACTGTCGTAAAAAATAATAGGACAACAAACCAGTTCTTCATAAAATAATAATTAACACCTTTTATTAATTGTAAAAGTATTTAAGTGAGTTCTAAATTAATGAAAATTGCTTGGTAAAGTTATGTTAATAAATAAAGTACCGAAATTTCAGATTAGAAAATTATAAAATAATGTAACTTTGAACGCATTAAAAAACCACAATTAAAATGAAAAACTGCATTATTGCGAGCACATCAACTCTTTATGGAGGCGACTATTTAGACTATGTTTTGCCTGAATTATCGGAGCATTTCAAGAATTGCAAAACGATTCTGTTTATTCCGTATGCGCAACCAAGTGGAATTTCGTATGAGGAATATACCAATAAAGTTGCTGCTTCTTTCGCCAATATAAATATAGCTGTTAAAGGAATTCACGAATTTAAAAGTCCAAAAGTGGCAATCGAGCAAGCGGAAGGAATTTTTACAGGTGGAGGAAATACTTTTTTATTAGTTTTCCAATTGTATAAAAACAATATTATGGATGCTTTAGCAAGTGCCATAAAAAATGGAATCCCATATTTAGGAACTAGCGCAGGAAGTAATATTTGTGGTTTAACGATGCAAACAACCAACGATATGCCGATTATTTACCCACCAAGTTTTCAAACATTAGGAATTGTTCCTTTCAATTTGAATCCACATTATTTAGATGCTGATTTGCAATTAAAACACAACGGCGAAACTCGGGAAACACGAATTAAAGAATATCATCAGTTCAATACTGTACCCGTTTTAGGGTTGCGAGAAGGAAGTTGGCTTGAGGTAAAAGGCGAGAAAATCACATTGAAAGGAACTCTTTCTGCTCGATTATTCAAACAAAATAAAAATCCGGAAGAATTGGAATCTGGAAGTGACTTGAGTGATTTAAAATAAAAAAATCCCCAAACTTTACGTTTGAGGATTTTATGGAGCGAAAGACGAGGCTCGAACTCGCGACAACCAGCTTGGAAGGCTGGAGCTCTACCAACTGAGCTACTTTCGCATTAACAACGGTGCAAATATAGATAATAAGTTGGGTTTA
>CANINJ010000193.1 GCA_947468985.1 Bacteroidota bacterium | reverse complement strand
TGTCATTTGACGAACATTGTGCGCAAGGAATTGAACCAAATTACAAAAGAATTGAAGAATTGGTAAACAATTCATTGATGTTGGTTACTGCCTTAAATACTAAAATTGGGTATTACAAAGCCGCTGAAATTGCACAAACTGCTCATAAAAACGGAACTACTTTGAAAGAAGAATCCGTTCGTTTGGGATATGTCACCGCCGAAGATTTTGATGCTTGGGTGAAACCAGAAGAAATGGTTGGAAGCTTGAAATAGTTTTCGATTTTTATATCAAACAGGCTATCTTCATAGGGTAGCCTTTTTTTAAGGTGCAAAGAGGCAAAGATTCAAACGAAAAAAAGTAAAATGTCGAATGTCGTAATGTCGAACGTAATGACGATACTACAATATTTATAATTTATAATTTATTATTCAAAACTCATTTTCCGTAGCAATTGATTGAGTAGAATTTTGTATCTGCTAATTTCCATAACATCATCTTCGTCAGGGGAAACATCCAAAAGTTCATCTAATGAATCGCTAACTTCCTTTATTTTTATACTTGCCGTTACGTAGTTTTTAAGGGCAACAAAATCAATTATTTCCTGTACTCTACTTTTAATATCCCCGAATTTATTGTTTTTCATACTCATTAACTTTCGCTTGAAGATGCATCAGCGTTGAACTTTTTAACGATTTGCTTTAATTTTTCTTTGCGAGCAATTTCAGCACTTTTCACTTTTGACTGTGCTTTATGAAGTTTGTCGTTGTGCTTTTTGATATTTTTTTCGGTATTTCTGCTCATAATATGCTCTTTATAATTGTTGTATTTCGCGTTTAATTTCGTCTAAAGTTTTATTGGTATAAACCAATTCATTACTGATTTTTATTCTCAATTCCTGTAAATCTTCATATTCAAAGTACTTTGCCCAAGAAGTTAAAGAGAGTAAATTTCGTATTTGTTTTATTCTTTTTGTAGTTTCAAAACTTGTCCGAAGTATTGCTTTAACATCAAAATCAGGACTGTTTTTGTGTTGGTAATTCACTGTATTATTCAAAAAGTTAGGCTGAATAAAATACAATTCATCAATAGCATTATCAGGATAAAAAGAAGTCCAAGGTGCAAATCCCCATTTGTATTTTGATGCCGTTTCAATTTCTAAAGGTTCTAAGCGCCATTTGCTGTTCGCTAATCTTCCCCAGTGGTTTGAAAATCGATACATTCCAATTTTAGTAAAATAGTAGCAACTGCCAGACTTACTTTCGTAATCGTATTTTCGGGTTTCAATATCAGGTGCCGAAATTTCATTGAAAACACAAAATGTATTCTTGAAAAATCCTGCTGGTAATTGAAACTTTTTATCCATTTTCAAATGTAGGAAATTAATAGGCAATAAATAATGTTGAATTTATTATATAAATAACAACGAATTATTTAATTATCAATTTTTTAGTAGTGGTTTTATTATCTGATGAAATTTTAGCAAGATACATTCCAGAAGCTAAATTCAAGTCCAATTGCGTTGTTCCTGAAAAATAAGTGCTCATTAACTTCATCCCTGAAAGTGAGAAAATCTCTATAGTACTTTCTTGGTTTAAACCAGAAATTGTAATTTGATTTGACGTAGGATTAGGATGAAGAGAAAACTTAATATCACTGAAATTCTCAGTTGAAAGCGGGGCAAACCAAGTAGAATTTGTTAAACTACCAAAAACATAATCAACCAAAGTTGGGTAATCAATGAAAGGATTTCTATTCATTTGCCAGTCATAAATTAGATTATTTCTGTTCATTTCAAAATCATCAGCTGGATCTGTTGCATTCCAAGCTAGTAAAGTTGCCAAATCACCAATATGTCCCGAGGGAGTACTACCAGGATCTCCATTTTCAACAGCTAATCCGTTGTATCGTAAAGTCATATAAAAAATTGCACGAGCAACATCACCATGCCAACTTCCAGAAGAACCTGTAGGGCCGTTATAATAATCAACTCCATAATTTTTGTTACCACGAGAACTATTTTCTTGACCGCCAACTGCTCGAAGATGGTGATTGTCGTCATGACTGGCTTCAATATCATTAGGACCTGTAGTTGCTCTCGAAACATCTATTCCGTCTGGAGTGCTATTAGGGGTAAATGAAGAAGGAATTCCCAATCTTGACTGACAATAAATGTGCTCTCTATTCCATTTTCCAACAATACTATTGTCTGTTTGATAATCAATTTTAGAAATGGGTTGTTCATCGTATATCATCCAAACTTGCCCACTATTTTCAGGATTTTGATCGGCTTCTTTTAAAACATCATAAACATCCCCATAATTTTGGACTCTAACTGTATTTGGGTTTGCTATAATATCTTGAATTGCTTGCCTTAATGCAGATCCTGATTTACCCTCTAAAGAGTTGTAATATCCAGTAGGAATAGCTCTTGGGCATAAACCATGCGTAGGATGTAGTGGAGATCCCCATGGTTGCACCGCAAAATTAATATCATGAACTCTAATTGCGATATTATTACTTAAAATCACATAATCACTTGGAACAGTTCCAATTGTGATTTTCATGGTTTCATCACCTTCATTAATACCATCATTTAAAATTTGAATGGTTGTAGAAGCAGAATTTGAACCTGCAGGTATTGATATGTTTAAAATTCCAGAATAATCTGAAGAATTAAAACTTCCATTATTTAAGGTTATATTAAAATTTAATTCAGTAAGTACAGGTGTATCAGTTGTAAATGTAATTGTATAATTCTGACCTTCTGTTGTATTTGTTACACAAGTTACAGCAATTCCATTATATGTAATTCCAGTACCATAATTAACAGCTCTTGGAGTTGGGGTTTTTACTTCATACGTTCCATCCGCTTTTCTTTGAATTGATTGCGTCGAAGCTAAACTATTTATATTTTCATTATAACAAACAATTCCTAAACCTAAAATTGACATTAATGCAGATGGTAGGGTTGCATTACCGGTATAGGCAACAGCATCAATTGGATTTGCTATTGCACGGGTAGCAAAAGGAAAATTAGTAGCGTTACCTATGTAAATAGCAACGGCATCAGGTCCATTTTGAATTGTATTTCCAGGAAAAATATAAGATGCCGCAGGAGTTACTTGAGGATTCCCCAACAAAACAATGCCATTTCCATCCGTAACTAAACCATCTAAATCAATAGCGTAATAACTATCAATGCCAGTGGTGCTTCCCCCATTAAAAAAAACTACAACTAAACCATCTAAAGGAAAATTAGCGGTTGTTGATTTTAATTCAATAAATTCTTTTACGTCTGAAGATGCAGTGTCTGGGTCAATTTCGTTTATAACAACTTGACTATAAGAAAAAAAACTACATAGAAATACTATAACGAATACGGGGGATTTCATCATTTTAATAAAAATTATTATACAAATATAATCATTAATATTTTATTATTACAAAGCTTGAATAAACATCATAATTACAAAAAAAATTGGAATTGTTTTTTTTAAATGTACCTTTGCAGAAAATTTGTCGATTTTAAAAACAAAATAAAATGTTTTTATTCTAAAAGACAACGAGTTATACAATTTATGAAAAAAATAGTTGAATACAGAAAGTTATTAAATGTAGATAAAACTGCAGAATTAAAAGATTTGAAAACCATCTATCGTAATGCGATGAAAGAGGCACATCCTGATAAATTTCAAGGTGATGAAGCAGGTTTAAAAGAAGCGGAAGAAAACAGTAAAAAAATTATTGAAGCCTACCACTTTTTGGTAAGCATCAATCCTGAAACTACAAAACAAAACTTGCCAGAATACACAGAAACTATCTCAACTGCAACAATCTCAGATTACAAATTTGTTGATGGTCGCTTAATCATAAACTTTTCTAATGGTAGTGTATATGAGTACATTAGCGTGCCAAAAGCAACTTATGTAAAAATGGTAAATGCTGATTCTCCTGGAAGATTTGCAAAAAGACACATATTGAATTCTTTTACTTGGAGAAAAACAATCAACCAAGATTAAGTTTTATTTTCTATAAAAAAAGGGGTTTAGATAATTGTCTAAACCCCTTTTTTATTACAATTTATTGATGTAATTTCCATAAGTATCACTGAATTGATACCCTTGAGAAATTCTATCTTTGCTCAATTTATCATATTCAACCAAGGCCCAAAGAATAAATTCCTTCATAAAATAGACATCCTCT
>CANINJ010000192.1 GCA_947468985.1 Bacteroidota bacterium | reverse complement strand
TGGATTAGACGGAAAATTAAACTTTCAAGTAGTTGTTTATGAAAGTGATAAATACGGTTCTGTAATTACCGATGTGAACGCTAATTTTGGTGTTCCAATAGTTGACAAATCAAGTTTCAATGAAAGAACCATGTGGTCGCCACCAACAAAAACGCCCTTATTTCTCTTGATAATTCCTAATATTATTTTAGTCGGAATTTGGTCAATATTAACTCTTTTGCTTTTTAACCTTTTTAAAATTTATAAATCTAAAAATTAATTACCCATGAAAAATTTAAAATTATTCACAATTATCGGATTAACATCATTTTTATTATTGTCTTTTACCGTTTTAGTTCAATCTAAAATATGGGAAGTTCCTGCGAAATACAAATCCATGAAAAACCCTACGGATGCAAGTGACAAGGATAATATGGTCGAAGGAAAAGCTTTATTTGCAAAGCAATGTTCTTCATGTCACGGAAAAAAAGGACTTGGTGACGGTTCTAAAGCTGAAGAGCTAAAAGGAGATTTGGGAGATTTTTCTACAGCAGCAACTCAAAAACAAACTGATGGGGAATTGTTCTATAAAATCACTGAGGGAAGAGAAGATATGCCTTCTTTCAAGAAAAAAATTCCTAACGAAGAAGACAGATGGTTGGTTGTTAATTTTGTAAGATCCTTAAAAAAATAAAATTATTTTGAGGTTGTTATAAAATAAAATGCGGTAAAATTAAGTTTTTACCGCATTTTAAATTTGAATTAAATAGGAATTATTTCTTACTCCATTCCATAATATTATCCTCATTCATTTTGATGTAATCATTGTTTTTAGCAGCTTTGGCTGCAGCCAATGACAATTTTGCTGTTTCAATAGCACCTTTTTTATCACCTAATTTTGCTTGAATTAACGATTTTAATTTGGTGTACCAATAGGGATTTTCTTTATTCAATTCCAATGCTTTGTTCACATAAACCAATGCTTTTGTCAAATCTCCATTCGATTGAAAATAAAATTGTGCTGCCGAAAAATAATCTCCTCCAGATGGCCCTGCCAATACTTTATCAATACTTGCCATTGCCATTTTTTGAGTAGGAACTTCAAATTTCAACGAAACTAAAGTCTTTTCCCAAGATAAATTTAAAGTAGCAAAATTGTTGTCTAAATTATTAATATCAATGGTGAATGATTCTATGTTTCTATTCAACATTTCAGGAACTACAGTCGCTCGCAATGCAACATCTGCCTCATTCCAAACTTCTGGATTTCCCCAATTATCTGTTTTAGAATAAAAGATTATTTCCCAGCTTTCCACTTTTGGCAAAGTATATAAAGCATATTTTCCTTTCTTTAAAGTTTTTCCATCAATGACAACATCTTCACTAAAACTAATTGTAGTATTAGAGTTGGCTCCCGTTCTCCAAACTTTTCCAAAAGGAACTAAATCGCCAAAAACATTTCTACCTTTAACCCCTGGTCTTGAATATTCAATTTCTACATCTGTCAAACCAACTATTTGATTTAGAGTAGCTTTAGGACTTGGTTGTGGCGTTAAAACCTGTGCTTGAGAACCAATGGAACTCAAAATAACTGCTAATGCAATAAGTATTTTTTTCATAATTTCTAATTTTTCATCAAATTTACAACTTCAATGCAGTATAAATGTTAATTATTCCTTAATTTCAATTTAAACCGTTTAACTTTTTAATTTAAAAGATAAACAATTGTACTTTTACAGAAACTATTATTATGAAAATATATACATATCATGCAAAACAGAACTTACCAATTTCACTTGATGAAGCTTGGGAGTTTTTGTCAAATCCGAAAAATTTAAAAGTCATAACTCCTGATTATATGGGATTTATTACACTTTCTGGCGATGACAGACCAATGTTTGCAGGACAAATAATTCAATATATTGTAACTCCAGTTTTAGGAATTCCAACAAAATGGGTAACTGAAATAACCCACGTCATTGATAAAAAATACTTCGTTGACGAACAACGTTTTGGTCCTTATTCGCTTTGGCATCACAAACATTTCATCAAAGAAATTCCTGGCGGCGTAGAAATGGAAGACATTATTGATTATAAAATTCCAATGGGAATTCTCGGGCAAATGGTTCATCCGATTTTAGTTAAACCTAAATTAAATGAAATATTTGAATACCGAAGAACAAAATTAATAGAACTATTTGGCGAATTTAAAACTGTTTAAAAATGAATATATTTTGGTTTAGACGTGATTTAAGAGTCGATGACAACAAGGGATTCTTTGAAGCTTTGAATAGTAATTCGGAAGTTTTACCGATATTTATTTTTGATAAAAACATATTAGACGAACTTCCAAAAGACGATGCTCGCGTTAGTTTCATTCACGAAAGAATAGATATTATTGATTCTGAACTTCAAAAATCAGGGAAGAATTTGGCTGTCTTTTATGGTGAACCAATGACTATTATAGAAAAATTAATCTCGGAAAACAAAGTCGAATCACTGTTTACCAATCACGATTATGAGCCTTATGCTAAAAAGCGAGACGAAGCAATCACTTCTTTATTGGCTTCCAAAAACATAGCCTTTAAAACGTTTAAAGACCAAGTCATTTTTGAAAAAAGCGAAGTCGTAAAAGACGACCAAACTCCGTATGTAGTTTTTACGCCTTATTCAAAAAAATGGAAAGCATTGTTCCAAACCACAAAAGTTGAACGCTTTGAGTCGGAAAAATTAATCAATAATGTTGTGTATCACTCCTACCCTTTTTTGAGTTTGAACGACATCGGTTTTGAGCAATCCAAAATTAAAGTCACTCATTTTGATACTTCCGAAAAATTGATTCAAAACTATGAAGATACTCGGAATTTTCCAGCTCTTGCTGCGGGAACTTCAATGATTGGTACTCATTTGCGTTTTGGCTCCGTCAGCATTCGGAAAATAGTTGAAAAAGCGGCATCGCAAGAACGAGAAACATTTCTGAATGAATTGATTTGGAGAGAATTTTTTATGCAAATACTTTGGCATTTCCCCCACACCAACACCAAAAGTTTCCGACCAAAATATGACGCTATAAAATGGAATAACAACGAAACTGAATTCCAAAAATGGTGTGAAGGAAAAACGGGTTATCCCTTTGTAGATGCAGGAATGCGAGAATTAAATGCCACGGGACACATGCATAATCGGGTGCGAATGGTGGTTGCCAGTTTTTTATGCAAGCATTTACTTATTGATTGGCGCTGGGGTGAAACTTATTTCGCTACAAAATTATTGGATTACGAACAATCTAGTAATGTTGGAAATTGGCAATGGGCTGCTGGATGTGGCGTTGACGCTGCACCGTATTTCAGAATTTTCAATCCAACAGAGCAAGTCAAAAAGTTTGATAAAGATTTAATTTACATCAAAAAATGGGTTCCTGAATTGCAAGATTTCAATTATCCACAACCAATTGTTGACCATAAATTTGCTCGTGAAAGATGCCTTCGGGTATTTAAAGAGGCGGTTGGTTAAAATCCGTGTTCAAAACTGAAGTTTATTGAAAATATTAATTATTAATAACCTCTTGCATTTTTTCAATCCAAATGGCATAGCCTTTTTTATTCATGTGTAGCTTATCTTCTCTGAAGATATCTTTTTTAGGCTCTCCATTTTCTAACATGGCATCCCAGATATTTATAAAAGTGTTTTTCTTTTTGTGACTCAAGTAACTACTGATTCTTCGATTGGCATCTATCATTCTATCTTTCATAGTCCATCGTGAAATACTAGGTTTGATTGAAACATATACAAAAGGTACATTAGGATATTGTTTTCTGATCATGGTATACACTGTTTTGAACCGTTTGAATACTTCTTTTCCATCAACTTTATCGGAACTCGCTACATCATTTTCACCACAATAGAGCACAATTTTACTCGGATGATAATTCAATAAGTTTTCATCTTTATACCGAATCATATCTAAAAGTGTCGCTCCGCCAAAAGCTCTGTTAAGAATAGTTTCATTATTGAAATCGGTTTTCAAATCGGTCCATAATCTAAATGAAGAACTGCCTACAAAAAGAATAATACCGTCTTTTGGTTTGTTGACGCTATCTTGTTTTACAAAAGCACTGATTTCACTCCAAAATGGTTTCTCTTGAGCGTTTATGGATAAATAACTAAAACATAATAATAGTAATATTACTTTTTTCATAATCTATATTTTT
>CANINJ010000191.1 GCA_947468985.1 Bacteroidota bacterium | reverse complement strand
TTCGATTATCAATCCGTCATAATTTAAATCTAATGCTTGTTGAGACACTTCTAAAATCATATCGCGACGTCCCGTAATGTGTGAAGGATCACAAATTAAAGGCAAATCCGGGAAACGGCTTTGCAATTCAATTGCAATTTGCCATTCTGGAATGTTTCTATATTTCGTTTTTTCATACGTAGAAAAACCTCTGTGAATTACTCCCAATTTTTTAATTCCTGCATTATGCAAACGTTCTACGCCACCAATCCACAAAGCCAAATCAGGATTTACAGGGTTTTTTACCAATACAATTTTGTCCGTATTTTGCAATGCATCCGCAATTTCTTGAACGGCAAACGGATTTACGGTCGTTCTTGCTCCAATCCACAAAACATCAATATCGTGTTCCAAAGCCAATTTTACATGAGCTGCATTTGCAACTTCTGTAGCCATCAACAATCCGGTTTCTGCTTTTGCTTTTTGAAGCCATTTCAATCCTATTGCACCAACACCTTCAAATCCACCTGGACGTGTTCTTGGTTTCCAAATTCCTGCTCTGTAAATACTTACATCCGAATTTTTTAATTCGTGCGCAATTTTTAAAACTTGTTCTTCTGTTTCTGCGCTACAAGGTCCTGCAATCACTAACGGATGTGTCAAATTGAATTCATCTAACCACGTTCTCATTTCTCTCTTGTTCTCCATCTTAATTTATTTTGGTGATTATATTTTTTATTTTTACTTGTTGAAATTATTCAAAATCTCTTTTATTTTATTTACACTATGCATTTCTTCATAAACGGCATCATAATTATCGCTTTCTAATAATTCTTTAAATTTTGATAAATTAAAAATGTATTCTCCCAATGTTTTAACCACATGTTTCTTATTCTGCTTGAAAATTGGAGTCCACATTGCCGGTGAACTTTTAGCTAATCGGACTGTACTTTCAAACCCACTTCCTGCCATATCAAAAATATCTCGCTCGTCTTTTTCCTTCTCAATTACTGTTTTTCCCAACATAAATGCACTAATATGTGATAAATGGGAAACATAAGCAATGTGTTTGTCGTGTGATTTAGCATCCATATATCGGATTCGCATTCCCAATTTATCAAATAATTCTAATGCTTTTTGTTGCAATTTAAATGTTGTTTTTTCAACCTCGCATATAATATTCGTCTTTCCTTCGAACAATCTTAAAATTGCTGCAGATGGGCCCGAAAATTCTGTTCCCGCAATAGGGTGTGTTGCCATAAAATTTCTTCTTTTTGAATGATTCGAAATCGCATCGCAAATTGGAAATTTTGTAGAACCCACATCTAAAACCAAAGCATCTTCATTTATTACATCTAAAATACTTGGCAAAAGTAGCAAAGCAATATCAACTGGCACAGCAAGAATCACAAAATCGGCATCAGCCAAATCAGGAATCGATGCTTTTTTATCGATAATATTCAAATTCAAAGCTTCGCCTAAATAATTTTCATTGGTGTCAATCCCAAAAACCGTCACATTATCATAATTAGATTTTATGTCTAATGCTATAGAACCGCCAATTAATCCAACTCCTATTATATATACATTCATTTTTCTTCTTAAATTTAACTTTCCTTATTCCTAAAATCTCAAAATTGCCTCTTGTATTTTTTCCTCTTTCACGCAAAGTGAAAATCGAATATAGCCTTCCCCATTACTTCCGAAAATAGTCCCAGGCGTAATAAAAATATCTTTTTCATATAAAATTTTATCTACAAAATCCTCTGCAGATTTAATTTCTAATGGTAATTTTGCCCAAACAAATAATCCAACGGCATTTTCATCATACTTACAACCTAACTTTTTTGCTAATTCAAATGTTAGATTTCTTCGTTTTTGATAAATTAGATTTTGTGCATCAAACCAAGATTTATCTAATTTTAGCGCTTCAATGGCTCCTTTTTGAATGCCATAAAACATACCACTATCCATGTTGCTTTTCACTTTTAGAATAGCATCGACAAATTCCGATTTTCCTGAAACCATTCCCACTCTCCAACCTGCCATATTGTAAGTTTTGGATAACGAATTCAATTCTAAAGCCACTTCTTTTGCACCTTCAACTTGCAGAATTGAAATTGGATTTCCATTTAATACAAAACTATACGGATTATCATTAATTACTAAAATCTGATGTTTTTTGGCAAAAGCAACTATTTTTTCAAACAAGTTCAGACTTCCGGTTGCGCCCGTTGGCATGTGCGGATAACCTACCCACATAATTTTCACTCTGGACAAATCCAGTTTTTCCAATTCTTCAAAGTTCGGTTCCCAATTATTACTTTCAATTAAATCGTAAAAAACGGGCGTTGCACCTACTAATTTCGTTACAGAAGTATAGGTTGGATACCCAGGATTTGGTATTAAAACGGCATCACCTTCATTCAAAAAAGCCAATGAAATATGCATAATTCCTTCTTTCGAACCCATTAAAGGTAAAATTTCGGAATTAGAATTCAATTCTACTTCGAAGTTATTATTATAAAAATCAGCCATTCCGTTTCTCAATTCCGGAAGCCCTTGATAACTCTGGTATTGATGCGCATTTTCATCGGTCACGGCGTTTTGAATTGCTTCAATAACACTTTTAGAAGGCACCATATCAGGACTTCCAATTCCCATATTGATAATTGGTTTTCCTTCAGATAATAATTGGCGTACTTCCCTCAATTTTGATGAAAAATAATATTCTTCAACTATGGCGATACGTTTTGCTGTTGTAATCATTTTTTACTTTTATAAATCAACCTTTTTGACTTGCTTATTTTACATTCAACTTTATGGATTTGTGTTTTTATATTCCCCTAAAACTTTAAAATACTCCGCCATAATTTCCAATAAAGATTTTGCTTTGGAATAATCATCAAAATCATCAAAAGTTACATCCACAAAAAAGGAATATTTCCAAGGCGTTTCAATTTTTGGCAACGATTGAATTTTCGTTAAACTCAATTTACAATCACTCATCACGTTCAAAACCGCAGCCAAACTTCCTCTTTTGTGATCCAATTCAAATTTCAAAGAGGCTTTATTTATTTCCTGCGTTGGAACAAATGAATTCTCTTTATTTAGAATAACAAAACGAGTCATATTATTGTTAATGGTTTGAATTTCTGGAGCCAAAATTTCTAAATCATACATGTTTGAGGCAGTTTTACTTGCAATTGCAGCAATTCCCTTCAATTGGTTCTGATGAATTCTTCTGGCCGTTTCAGCGGTATCTTTATCCTCAACTATTTTAATATTCGGCAATTTTTTTAAAAATTCCATGCATTGTAATAATGCCATTGGATGCGAATGCACTTCTGATATGTCTTCTAATTTTTGTCCTTTCAAAGCCATGAAATTTTGATGAATATCCATGTAATATTCACCAATAACATGTAAATTATTCTTGTCAATCAACGCATAATTTGGAATAATTGAACCCGCAATTGAATTCTCAATAGCCATAACCGCTTGATTTGATTTCCCTGACAACAAACTATCTACTAATTCTTCAAATGACATGCATTCATCAACATCAATATCTTGACGGAAATATTCCAATGCCACTTGATGGTGAAACGAACCTTTTATTCCTTGTATTGCAACTTTTTGTATCATATATAGTCAAAAAAAAATCCTGATTTTCATCAGGATTGTATAGCTTTATTTGTTTTTTATTTATTTCAAATAACCACAGCACAATCCTTACTTCTACTAAAGAAGAAATAATAAGAAGGTGTAAAATTGAAATTGTTGTTCATTTTAATTCTGTGATTGTTTAGCAAAGCTAGAGATAAAATTTGTTTAAACACTATAAAAATTTAGATTTTTTAAATTAAAAGGGATTTCTTAAATTGAACTAAAGAATTTTATCAAATTATTGTAAATTACAACTGAAAATGAGATGTATACAAATTTAACTCATTGTTTTTCAGTTAAATAATTTTGAGGTTTTTAATCATCTATGTTAAATTTTAGAAGCTAAATAAAAACGCTTCCTTTTTTGTAATCTACATTGTGGTAAAACATAATTTTTCTCCTTACTTTTGTTCAAAATCAAATATCATGTCAATTGAAGTTGTAAATATTTCCAAAAGTTATGGCACCCAAAAAGCTTTGGATGCTATTTCTTTCTCTGTAAAAAAAGGAGAAATCGTTGGTTTTTTAGGTCCAAATGGAGCTGGAAAATCAACTTTAATGAAAATACTTACAAC
>CANINJ010000190.1 GCA_947468985.1 Bacteroidota bacterium | reverse complement strand
GGTGATATTTCTCCCAGCCCTTTAAATCTTGTAATTTCTGGTTTAGGTTTTAATTTTTCGATTGCTTCTTTACGCTCTTCATCTGAATAACAATAGATGGTTTCTTTTTTATTACGAACCCTGAAAAGTGGCGTTTGTAAAATATATAAATGTCCTTCTTTTATCAATTCTGGAAAAAATTGCAAGAAAAAAGTAATCAATAATAGTCGGATGTGCATTCCATCGACATCAGCATCGGTTGCTATTACAATGTTGTTGTATCGCAATTTTTCTAAACCATCTTCAATGTCTAATGCTGCTTGAAGCAAATTGAATTCTTCGTTTTCATAGACAATTTTCTTGCTCATTCCATACGAATTCAAGGGCTTTCCACGCAAACTGAAAACCGCTTGGGTATTTACATCGCGTGATTTTGTGATAGATCCAGAAGCAGAATCTCCCTCAGTGATAAAAAGAGTGCTTTCTAAACATTTAGGATTTTTTGTATCAGGAAGATGTGCCCGACAATCTCTTAATTTTTTATTATGAAGATTGGCTTTTTTTGCACGATCTGTAGCCAATTTTCGGATGCCTGAAAGTTCCTTACGTTCCCGTTCTGCCTGAAGAATCTTGCGTAACAAAGCATCAGCAGTTGGTGGGTTTTTATGTAAAAAATTATCTAATTTGGTTTTTACAAAATCATTTACAAAGGTACGAACCGAAGGCATTCCTGCTTCCGAACCCATATCTGTAGAACCTAATTTGGTTTTAGTTTGCGACTCAAAAACAGGTTCCATAACCTTGATGCTAATTGCTGTTACAATTGATTTTCGCACATCAGAAGCTTCAAAACTTTTGTTGTAATATTCCCGAATTGTTTTCACGATTGCTTCACGATATGCAGCAAGATGCGTTCCTCCTTGAGTAGTGTTTTGACCGTTTACAAACGAATGATATTCTTCGCTATATTGGGTTTTACTGTGTGTAATTGCGATTTCAATGTCTTCGCCTTTCAAGTGAATAATTGGATATTCCAAATCATCAGCGTGAATGGTTTCTTCTAATAAATCTTTTAATCCATTTTCAGAAAAGTATTTTTCGCCATTGAATAAAATGGTCAAACCGTTATTTAGATAACAATAGTTTTTTACCATTTTGATTACATATTCATATCGGAATTTGTAATTTTTGAAAATAGCTTCGTCTGGTATAAAGGTAACTTTGGTTCCTTTTCGTTTGGTAGTTTCTACAATATCTTCTTCTAGAACTAAGTTTCCCGCTGAAAATTCTGCGGCTTTTTGTTTGTCATCACGAACAGATTCTACTCGGAAATAATTGGATAACGCATTTACAGCTTTTGTTCCAACTCCGTTTAATCCAACTGATTTTTTGAAGGCAAGCGAGTCGTATTTTCCACCCGTATTCATTTTGGAAACGACATCAATAACTTTCCCTAGTGGAATTCCTCGACCATAATCACGAACAGTTACCGTTTTATCTTTGATAGTAACTTCAATGTTTTTGCCTGCTCCCATAACAAATTCATCGATACAGTTATCGAGAACTTCTTTTAGAAGAATATAAATACCATCATCTGGGGACGAACCATCACCTAGTTTTCCGATGTACATTCCGGGACGCATTCGGATGTGTTCTTTCCAGTCGAGTGAACGGATGTTGTCTTCGGTATATTGATTTTGATCTGACATTTTTATTTTTATCGAATTTAACTACTTTTTTTGGACTTTGCTTTTCGCTCAGACCTCGAGTCTGCTAATGTAGTGAAATTCGATTTGTTTTAAAATGTTTTGTAATCAAAGTTATTAAGAATTATATTGACAATGCAATTTTAGATTTTAGGTTACAGATTTTAGGTTTAAATCCTCTAAAATTCCTTGTAAAATCTACTTTTATGTTGTCTTGGAATTTTGCCCCAGATTGAAACGGAAAGCATTTTTTAAAGAAAACGTATTTTTTCTTGGCGAAAAAGAGCGACCAAAGGAAGCTGTTTTTTTTGCCTTAGAAAAAAACGTTTTATGTAAAAATCTTGAAGTGAAAAGCTGGAATTGGCACTAAAAAAACCGCTAAATGGATAGCGGTTTTGAAGTTTTAGTTTTATACGTTGAATCGGAAGTGCATTACGTCGCCATCTTTTACGATATATTCCTTGCCTTCGACCTTGAATTTTCCAGCTTCTTTGCATTTTGCTTCAGAGCCATAATGGATGAAATCTTCGTAAGCGATTACTTCGGCACGGATGAATCCTTTCTCGAAATCGGTGTGAATAACTCCGGCTGCTTGAGGTGCTGTTGCGCCAACGTTGATTGTCCACGCGCGAACTTCTTTGACTCCTGCTGTGAAATAGGTTTGTTGTTTTAGTAATTTATAGGCTGCACGAATCAAAACAGATGCGCCTGGTTCGGTTAATCCCATATCTTCTAAGAAAATTTGACGCTCCTCGAAGCTTTCTAATTCGGTGATATCAGCTTCGGCACCTACAGAAAGTATGATTACCTCTGCAGCTTCATCTTTTACTAATTCACGAACTTGATCGACATATTTATTTCCGTTTACGGCGGATTCTTCATCTACATTGCAAACGTATAAAACTGGTTTTGCAGTAATTAATTGGAAGTTTTCCATCAATTCCACTTCTTCGTAATTTTGAGGGATTATGGTTCTAGCAGATTTTGCTTGAAGCAATGTTTCTCTGATTCTATCTAAAAGTGCTTTTTCAGTTTGAGCTTCTTTATTTCCAGTTTTGGCAGCACGATTTACTTTTTCTAAACGTTTTTCAACATTCTCTAAATCTTTTAGTTGTAATTCGATATCGATGGTTTCTTTGTCACGAATAGGATTTACATTTCCATCTACGTGGATGATGTTATCATTATCAAAACAACGCAAAACGTGGATAATTGCGTTACATTCTCTGATGTTTCCAAGAAATTGATTTCCTAAGCCTTCACCTTTGCTAGCACCTTTTACTAATCCTGCAATGTCAACAATATCGACTGTTGCCATTTGAACTCGTTCTGGTTTTACTAATTCTTCTAATTTTCCCATTCTCGAATCGGGAACATTTACGACTCCTATATTAGGTTCGATAGTACAAAAGGGAAAGTTGGCACTTTGCGCTTTGGCATTTGATAAACAATTGAACAATGTTGATTTTCCAACATTTGGTAATCCGACAATTCCTGCTTTCATTATGGTTTGTTTTAAAGAGTGCAAATATAGGATTTATATCTTTTAATAAAAATTGTATAAAAAAATGATTAATGTTAAGTATTCGTTAATTAAAAAAGGTAACTTGCTAAATATTCGAAATGTTTATAAACCTAATTTAATTAATTATGAAAAAAATTACATTGTTACTATTTTTTCTAAATGCGACTATTCTTTTTGCACAAGAGCAGGAGAAAAAAGCAGAGCAACTTCAAGAAGTTCAAATTGTAGGTTCTCGAAACACTAAAAGAACAGTGGTAAATTCTGCCGTTCCGATTGACATTATTAATATGAAAGACCTCACGACGCAAAGTGGGAAAATTGAAATCAATCAATTGTTGCAGTACATTGCACCTTCATTTAATGCCAATAAACAATCAGGTTCAGATGGTGCGGATCACGTAGATCCTGCATCTTTGAGAGGTATGGGACCAGATCAAACTTTGGTTTTGATTAATGGTAAAAGAAGACATCAATCTTCATTGGTTACTTTGTATGGTACTCGTGGTAGAGGAAATACAGGAACAGATTTGAATGCAATTCCAGCTACTTCGATAAAAAGAATTGAAATTTTGAGAGATGGAGCAGCGGCACAATATGGTTCAGATGCTATTGCAGGTGTTATTAATATTGTGTTGAATGACAATGTTAATGAACTAACAGGAGCGATTACGTATGGTGCATTTAATACAAATGCCCAAGGAACTTTCCTTCCTGGCACTGCAAATACTGCGGATTATACATTAGATCAAAATGGAAATGGAAACACTTATACCAAAAGAAAAGCATTTGATGGAAATACTGTAAAAGTGGGACTTAACTATGGTGTTGCGATAGGTAAAGACGGAGGTTTTGTTAATTTCACAACAGAATATTTCACAAAAGAAAAAGTACTTCGACCAGGTTTTGACTTCAGAAAAGGTTTTGGAGAGGCATCAATGGACAGTTATAATTTTACTGTAAATACTGCAATTCCAATTTCTACTAAAACTAAATTCTACGCTTTTGGTGGAAGAAATTATAGAGATACCGATGCATAT
>CANINJ010000189.1 GCA_947468985.1 Bacteroidota bacterium | reverse complement strand
TTTTCAGCAAAAATGCTTCGTGACGATGCTTTATTAGGCAAAGTAATTGTGGTTACGGGTGGTGGAAGTGGCTTAGGAAAAGCAATGACCAAATATTTCATGGAATTGGGAGCCAAGGTAGCAATAACTTCTCGTGATTTAGAAAAACTAAAAACTACAGCCTCCGAATTAGAAGCTGAAACCGGTGGAACTTGTCTTCCCGTTCAATGCGATGTTCGCCATTATGACCAAGTGGAAGCAATGTTACAAAAGGTTTTAAATGCGTTTGGAAAAGTAGATGTTTTATTGAATAATGCCGCAGGTAATTTTATTTCTCCAACGGAGCGCCTTTCGGCAAATGCTTTTGATACGGTAATTGATATTGTTTTGAAAGGTTCAAAAAACTGCACTCTAGCCTTTGGAAAACATTGGATTGATAACAAACAAGAAACGTCAACAGTGTTGAATATAGTTACGACTTATGCCTTTACGGGTTCTGCTTATGTGGTTCCAAGTGCGACTGCAAAAGCTGGAGTTCTTGCAATGACAAGAAGTTTGGCTGTAGAATGGGCAAAATACGGTATTCGAACCAATGCCATTGCGCCTGGTCCATTTCCTACAAAAGGAGCTTGGGACAGATTGTTGCCTGGAGATTTGAAAGAAAAATTTGATTTATCAAAAAAAGTGCCTTTGAAACGTGTTGGTGACCATCAGGAATTAGCCAATTTAGCGGCTTATTTAGTTTCTGATTTTTCGGCATATATAAATGGAGAAGTGGTAGTTATTGATGGAGGTGAATGGCTGAAAGGTGCTGGTCAGTTCAATTTATTGGAGGCTGTTCCAGATGAAATGTGGGACATGCTTGAAATGATGATTAAGGCAAAAAAGAACATTTAAAAATATAGTTTTTGGGAACAATATCAATTAGAGAACGTAATAGTTCTCTTTTTTTTTAGCCCTGACTGTCGACCGGCAGGCAGGTGGAAGGGAAAATCCCGAGCTTTTTAGCGAGGATTTGGAATGACAGCAGGATTAGCTATAAATAAAAAAAAATAGTATTTAATTAGGGAGAAACAATTATTTAGTAAATTTACAAAAATGAAATTCTTTGGAATCAAAAAACAAGATGTCTGCACTTCACGAAAAAGCTGGAATTTCGCCTCCTGAAATTGTTAGTGAAAAAGTGGCGGAACAAATTCACACATTTAGAAAGATTCAACCTTCTGCAAAAGAATTAGTTGACGGTATTCTGAATAGAAATATCACGGCTTTGAGCAGGGCAATTACTTTGGTTGAAAGCACAAATAACACCCATTTAGAAAGGGCAAACGAAGTTATAAATGCGTGTTTACCTCACGCCAACAAGTCGGTTAGAATAGGAATTACTGGAGTCCCTGGTGTTGGAAAAAGCACTTTTATTGAAGCTTTTGGAAAATATTTAACGAGTTTAGGGAAGAAAGTTGCCGTTCTTGCGGTGGATCCAAGTAGCACGATTTCACATGGAAGTATTTTGGGTGATAAAACCCGAATGGAGGAATTGGTGAAAGACAAAAATGCGTATATCCGACCTTCTGCTTCGGGAGAAACCCTAGGTGGAGTTGCTCGAAAAACACGAGAATCGATTACCCTTTGTGAAGCCTGCGGATTTGATACAATAATCATTGAGACGGTGGGAGTTGGACAAAGCGAAACTGCTGTTCATAGTATGGTAGATTTCTTTTTGTTATTGAAAATTTCAGGTGCTGGCGATGAATTACAAGGTATAAAACGGGGAATTATGGAAATGGCAGATGCAATTGTCATCAATAAAGCCGACGGGGATAATGTAAGAAAATCGAATTTGGCGAAAGTAGAATTTGGTCGGGCTTTGCATTTATTTCCTGCAAAAAAATCAGGTTGGATTCCAACAGCATCAACGTGTAGCTCCATAACTCACGATGGAATTCCTGAAGTTTGGGAAACGATATTGAAGTTTTTAGAACTCACAAAAACCAATAATTATTTCTTTGAAAAACGCAAAGAGCAAAATCAATATTGGATGCTGGAAACGATAAACGAAAAATTGAAAAGTAATTTTTTCAATCATTTTGAAATTCAAAAATTACTAGAAGAAAACAAAAAAGCGGTGCAAAATGATGAAATATCACCTTTTGCAGCCGCTATGATTTTATTGGATATGTATTTTAAAAAATAATTCTAATTATACAAAACTCTATTTGAGTGTTTTAATTTGATTTTCATGGATATTAAATGCTTTTACAACCGCATTATAATCATTGAAATCAATTGCTTTACTGTTTCTATTCGTTAAATAACCAGGTATAATTACTACTCTAAAAACTTGATTTTGAGCCCAAGAAGCACTTAATGTGGTTAAATCAAAATTTGAATCAAGGAAAATATTAATGTCGTATTTGGTAAAATCAAAATTATAATCTAATTCACCTTGCGGCAAATAAACCGTTTGTGGCAATGACCTCCATACATCTGCGCCATTTACAACATCAAAAAGACGATACACCAAAACCATATCAGAATTTAAAATGGCTGGATTTAGCGTTACCAAACTTTCAAAATTATTAGATGCTGAAAATGAAGCGGTAACTTCAAAAACTTCTGCTTCTGCAGAGAAACCTGTTGCTCCTTGGGGTCCTTCTGGGCCTGAACATCCTTGAAATGCAAATGTTCCCACAATTGCTAAAAGTAAAATTATTCTTTTCATGGTATAAATATTTAAGTTATTTTCAAAAGTATTCCAAAAATCAAACCAAAAAAACTAATTATGATATTATTAATGAAAATAATATAAAGTACTTTTGCTTTTATGAAATTATATATGATAATGATTGGTTGCAGACCAAAAGGAAGGTTTACAGAACAACACGATATATTTTTTGGAATTGGGAATTCTTTATCAGAATTAGTTCCGCAAATGAAAGCTTTCTGGCCTGAAGCGAAAGGAAAAATTCATATTGATGCTTGGCGAGAAGTTACCGTTGTTGATAATAATAAAATAGAAATTGTTTCTAAAGTTGATGCTGTTGCAAATGCTTCTCAGCTTTTTTTCATTAATCTTGGTGGTTACAAGGAAAATGAATTTGAAGAATACCATTACAAAATTTTGGCAACTGGAACTTCATTGGCGGAAGCCACAAAAAAAGCAAAAGCTACAAGTTTCTACAAACATTATGGTTTTAAAGGGGCAACATCGCACATTGACGATAAATTTGGAATTGATGTGGATGATACTTTTAACGTGGCAGATATTCTTGCAACTGAATTAAAAGAAAAATTCGCTTTGAAAATTTCTGAAACTAAAAGTGCTTTTGAAGATGCATTGCATATTGGGTATTTGAAATTGGAGAAAATAGTATAAAAGGGGTTTCACGAAGTTTCATAAAAAGAATACACAAAATCACACGAAAATTTTTAATAAACGGTTTTAAAGATTAGTGAATCTTCGTGAAACTTTGTGAGTCTTTGTGAAATAAAATAGATCCCACTAAAAGGCGGGATAAGCGATTCACACGCTTTTTGCGTTGCAAAAAGCGGTTCTCTGCTTACATATTTCGTCTATACTGACCACCAACTTCAAATAATGCACTTGTGATTTGTCCCAAAGAACAAACTTTTGTAGCTTCCATTAAATGCTCAAACAAGTTTTCGTTTTTGATGGCTGCTTCTTGTAAATCATTCAAATGTTGGTTTACTTTATCTTGATTGGATTGGTGTAAATTGGTTAACATATCAATCTGATACTGCTTTTCTTCTTCAGTCGCACGAATAACTTCTGCCGGAATTACGGTTGGTGAACCCTTAGAACTCAAGAACGTATTTACCCCGATAATTGGAAATTCACCCGTGTGTTTCAACGTTTCGTAGTACAAACTTTCCTCTTGAATTTTTGAGCGTTGGTACATCGTTTCCATTGCGCCAAGCACGCCACCACGTTCCGTAATTCTATCAAATTCTTCTAAAACGGCAGCTTCCACTAAATCGGTTAATTCCTCAATTATAAAAGCACCTTGAATAGGATTTTCGTTTTTGGTCAATCCCAATTCTTTATTAATAATCAATTGAATTGCCATTGCACGCCGCACAGATTCTTCTGTCGGCGTTGTAATTGCTTCGTCATAAGCATTGGTATGCAACGAGTTACAGTTATCGTAAATTGCATACAAAGCTTGTAACGTAGTACGAATGTCATTGAAATCTATTTCTTGAGCGTGCAAAGAACGTCCAGATGTTTGAATGTGGTATTTCAACATTTG
>CANINJ010000188.1 GCA_947468985.1 Bacteroidota bacterium | reverse complement strand
TACAGAACCTTCCATGATTTCAGAATTTTTTCCAATATATATAGGCCCTGTAGAAGCATTTAATGTTACAAATTCTAATTTCGCACCTTCTTCAATAAAAATAGAGGATGGGGAAATCACATTAACACTTTTCGGAATGGGCTGCGAGGTTCTGTCTTCTGTTAAAAGCTCAAAATCTTCTCGAATTGCCGCGTCATTTTTGGCAAAAATATCCCAAGTATGTTCCACTGTCAAACAATCTCCATCGAATTCAATTATTTCATAGTTATCAAAATCTACTTCCTCTTGAGATTCCTGTGTGTAAAAAGCAATTACTTCATCTCCTTTGAAAACCGCTTGATTTCGCTCTAAATTACTAATTAATTCAACCAAAATTGGATTGGGCAAATACGATGCATTTATCATTACGTTTTCTTCCAATTCAACCATTGGAAACTTTTCCGATAAATATTCTTCGGTTAATGTCGTGGTTGTAGAACCTAAATATTTCTCCCATTTTTCACGAATTGTCAAAATTCCAATGCGAATATCGGCAACTGGACGTGTAAATGTGAAAGGCAATAATGCATTTCTGGAAGGTCCGTCAAAAAGGATATAATTCATTTTATTGTGGTTCAAAGGTTACAGATTCAAAGTTACAAAGATAAACAAGAAAATGAAAAGGTTTTAGGTATAAAAAAACCCCGCAATTTGCGAGGTTTTATATAATTTGAAAACAGATAACTATTATTTACCGTGTTTTGCGTATTTAGTTTTGAATTTATCAATACGTCCTGCAGTATCGATAAGTTTAGATTTACCTGTGTAAAAAGGGTGAGAAGTTCTTGAAATCTCCATTTTCACAACTGGATATTCAACACCTTCGTGTATGATAGTTTCTTTAGTATCTGCAGTAGATTTTGTAATAAAAACGTCTTCATTTGACATATCTTTAAAAGCAACTAATCTGTAATTATCTGGGTGTACACCTTTTTTCATCTTAAATCTTTTTTTATTTGTTTCAATTATAATTTGCTTTGAAGCTTTTCTTCTCACAGAAAAGGTATAAACACACTATAACTTTTTGTTTTTAACTTTATTATTTTGAGTTTGCAAATTTACACTTATTTTTCAATAATCAAACCTTAGTTGCATTTTTTTTTATTTCAAGGAAAATGTAATTTTTATCTTAGGTAAATTGGGAATTGTTATATTTGTAGATTAATTTAAAACAATAGTGTTATGGAACAAAAAATGTCTCCTTCGAAATCAGCTTTACAGTATGGTGCGTTATTCGGAATTTTGATGGTATTAGAATTTGTAATCGTCTATGTTATGGATGTAGATTCAATTTCAAATCCAGCAGCCGGAATTGTCATTAACACAATGAATTACCTTGTGTTTCCTGTGAGTATAATTACAATCAGCTGTATGAATTACAAGAAAAACTTAAATAATGGTTTTATTTCTTTTGGGGAATGTTTAAAAATTGGGGTTACAATTTGTTTGATAGCAGGTTTAATTTACGGTGTTTTCAGTGCTGTTTTTAATATGATATTTCCTGAATTTATAGAAGATCTTATGAAAAAAACGAGACAAGTAATGCTAAAACAAAATCCAAGTATGACTTCCGCTCAAGCTGAAATGGCAATTTCTATGACGAAAAAATTTATGAGTCCAGCAATTGTAATTCCTGCAACTATAGCAATGTATTCATTTATAGGCTTAATATATTCATTAATAATTGGTGCATTTGTAAAAAATGACAATCCACAAAGTTTGTAGATAAATGAATTTATCCATTATAATTCCACTTCTCAACGAAGAAGAATCATTACAAGAACTCCATAATTGGATTGTTTCTGTGATGAAATCGAACAATTACTCCTACGAAGTTATCTTTATTGATGATGGAAGTACCGACAGTTCTTGGTCAATTATTGAACGCTTGTCTGCTGAAAATTCAAGTATTAAAGGAATTCGCTTTTTGAGAAACTATGGGAAATCACAGGCTTTGCACGCTGGTTTTGCAAAAGCACAAGGTGATGTTGTGATCACAATGGATGCCGATTTACAAGACAGTCCTGAAGAAATTCCAGGATTAATTGATATGATTATCAATCAAGAATTTGATTTGGTTTCGGGCTGGAAAAAGAAACGCTACGATTCTGTATTTGCTAAAAATTTACCTTCTAAATTATTCAATTGGGCGGCACGGAAAACATCTGGCGTTCATCTGAATGATTTTAATTGTGGCTTGAAAGCTTATAAAAATGTAGTCATAAAAAACATTGAAGTTTCGGGAGAAATGCACCGCTACATTCCAGTGTTAGCAAAAAACGCAGGTTTTAGCAAAATTGGAGAAAAGGTAGTTTTGCACCAAGCCAGAAAATATGGAGAAACTAAATTTGGTATGGAACGCTTTATTAATGGTTTCTTGGATTTAATTACGATTTGGTTTCTATCTCGTTTTGGAAAAAGACCGATGCATTTGTTTGGCGCTTTAGGATCAGTAATGTTTATCATAGGATTTCTATCCGCAGGATTTATTGGTTTTATGAAATTATATAAATTGTACCATAATATGCCGTATGATTTGGTAACTAATAATCCATGGTTTTACATTTCGTTGACCACAATGATTATTGGTACACAATTATTTTTAGCGGGTTTTTTAGGAGAAATTATTTTGAGAACAAAAAAAAATGAGGAACGATACAAAATTTCTGTAATTACGCCTTAATTTTCTAAAGTAGCAGAATAATAATAATAATAATAATTAAAACACGTACATTATTAAAAGGTTAGCCCTGATTGCAGAGGAAAGCCCACGTTATTGCGAGGCACGAAGCAATCACGTGGCTTGAAACGGAAAGCAGGAAATTGCTCCAAAAAAAATAAAAATGGATATACCACAAAATATTTTAAATGCCGTAAACGAATGGCTAACGCCAATTTTCGATAAAAAAACGCAAGAAGAAATCAAGGAAATGATGACTTCATCGCAAAAAAATTTAGAGGAAAGTTTCTATAAAAATTTAGAGTTTGGAACGGGTGGAATGCGCGGAATAATGGGCGTTGGAACCAATAGAATCAACAAATATACGCTTGGGAAAAATACGCAAGGGATTTCAAATTATATGCGCAACGTTTTTCCTGGAAAGGAATTGAAAGTTGCAATTGCATTTGATTGTCGTCATAATAGTCAGTCATTGGCGAAAGTGGTTGCGGATGTTTTTTCGGCAAATGGAATAAAAGTGTATTTGTTTTCGGATATGCGACCAACTCCAGAATTGAGTTTTGCATTGAAATATTTGGGTTGTCAAGCAGGAATTGTGCTTACAGCTTCTCATAATCCACCAGAATACAATGGCTATAAAGTGTATTGGGAAGATGGTGGACAGCTAGTTCCGCCTGAAGATGCGGCGATAATAAATGTAATTGAAGCATTGAAATATGACGAAATTAAATTTGAGGCAAACGAAAATTTGATAGAATATATAGATACGGAAATTGATGCGGCTTTTGTGAATTCATCGATTGCAAATGCAAGTTTTAACACTTCTATAGCTGCAAAAAGTGATTTAAATATTGTTTTCACCTCATTGCACGGAACTTCTATAAAATCGGTTCCTGCAACTTTGGCGCAAGCGGGTTACACGAATGTGAATCTTGTTGCAGAACAATCCGAACCAAATGGTGATTTTCCAACGGTGAAATCTCCGAATCCTGAAGAGCCTGAGGCGTTGAAAATGGCATTGGAATTGGCTGATAAAATTCAAGCTGACATTGTGATTGGAACCGATCCAGACTGCGATAGATTAGGTGTTGCCGTGAGAAATAACGAAGGTGAAATGATGCTATTGAACGGAAATCAAACGATGATTTTGATGACGTCTTTTTTATTGGAACAATGGCGAAAATCAGGCAAAATAACTGGAAAACAGTTTGTAGGTTCGACGATAGTTTCTACTCCGATGATGATGGAATTGGCTTCGGCTTACAGTGTGGAATGCAAAGTGGGATTGACGGGATTCAAGTGGATTGCAAAAATGATTAAGGATTTTCCTGAGTTGGAATTCATTGGAGGAGGTGAAGAAAGTTTTGGATTTATGGTTGGTGATGCCGTTCGCGATAAAGATGCGGTGGCTTCTACCCTATTGATTTGTGAAATTGCGGCTCAAGCCAAAGCAAAAGGCAGTTCTGTTTATAAAGAATTATTGAATTTATATGTAGATTATGGATTCTACAAAGAATTTTTGGTGTCAATTACCAAAAAAGGAATTGAAGGTTTGGCAGAAATAAACCAG
>CANINJ010000187.1 GCA_947468985.1 Bacteroidota bacterium | reverse complement strand
CCATTTGGGTTTAAGTGATATTCATACACTTGAAGATTTAGCACGAGTAAAAGCTACTGTTGCCAAAAGCGTTAGAAAAAGTGGTTGGGCAATTTTAAATGCTGATGATACCCACTGTGTTAAGATTGGTGGAGAATTAAGTTGTAATGTGGCGTATTTCAGTTTATCGGAAGACAATATATTAATCAAAAAATTATGTGCTGAAGGTAAAACAGTCGCCGTTTATGAAAATGGTTTCATAACCATCAAAAAAGGAGAATGGAAAATCAGAATTGAGCGTGCAACTCACGTGCCGTTAACTCTTGGTGGAAAAGCCAAGTTTATGATTGCCAATGTTCTTGCTGCAACTTTAGCCAGTTATTTGTATGGTTTCAAAACAGATGATATTAGCTTGTCTCTTAAAACATTTATTCCAAGTGCGACTCAAACGCCAGGAAGAATGAATATTTTTGAGTTTAAGAAATTCAAAGTATTGATTGATTTTGCTCATAATCCAGCTGGATATAGAGGCGTTGAAGAATATTTACAAAGTGTTTCTGCAACCAAAAAAATCGGAATCATCGCTGGTGTTGGCGATCGTCGTGACGAAGACATCAAAGAATGTGGCTTAATTGCGGGCAGAATGTTTGACCACATTATTATTCGTCAAGAAAAATATTTGCGAGGAAGAACGGAGGAAGAAATCATAAATCTAATCCTTGAGGGAATTGCAGAAAGTGGAAAAACAGTAACGCACGAAATTATTTCTGTTGAAACAGAAGCTATAAAACACGCCATTGATAATGTTGAAGACGGCAGTTTCATTACTGCTTTAAGCGATGTGGTAACCAATGCTATTGAAATTGTTCAAGATTATTTGGACAAAGAAAATGAAGACGAAAGTCTTTAGATAGTCAATATCCAAATATTAAAGGATAATAATAAATAGAAATTAAAACCTATTTTTATTATCCTTTTTTATATTTTTACACCTCAAAATAACTATTATGAATACTAAAATTCTACTTCTATTAACGTGCATTCTTACAATTTCGACTTTCGGTCAAGCCAAAAAGTTCACTTTAGAAGAAAGTGTTATGCAACAAAATCGCCAATTTAAAGCCGATAAATTAAGTGGCTTTAAGTGGATTCCCAATTCCGATAATTATACATATTACACTGATTCTGGTAAGAAATTATTACTTACAAAAGCAACAAATACTTCTGCAAATGAATTAATTACACTTGCTGATTTAAACAAAGCTTTAAATTCAAATCTCAAAAATTTTATGAGTTTAGAATGGAAAGATGCTACGACTTTTATTGTCACAGATGCTACTATTTATTACAGTTATAATATCGTTTCAAAAACGGGTGCTAAAATTGCATTGCTTTCAGAAGCTTCTGAAAATGCAACTTTTGACAACGCAAAAGAAAACCTTGCTTTCACAGAAAAAAACAACCTTTATTTTACCAATTCCAAAAATGAAAAAGTAAGCGTTACAAACAATTCTGATTCCAACATCGTTTCGGGACAAACCATTTCTAGAAGTGAATTTGGAATTAGTGGAGGGATTTTCTGGTCTCCTAAAGCAAATTACTTAGCATTTTACCAAAAAGACGAAACCGAAGTTTCCGATTATCCATTATTAGACATCACGGAAACCCCTGGCAAATTGGTAAATTTGAAATACCCAATGATTGGTCAAAAAAGCGAAAAACCTCGTGTTGGCATTTATAATTTAGCAACTTCAAAAACGATTTTCATTGCCCCAAGAGGAAATTCTGATGATTATTTAACCAATATTTCTTGGACTCCAAATGAGAAATTTGTTGTTATTGCCGAATTAAATCGAGGTCAAAACGATATGAATTTAAATGTTTATGATGCCGAAACAGGACTTTTTGTAAGAACAATTCTCAATGAAAAAAATCCAAATTGGGTTGAACCTGAACACGAAGCCTATTTTCCAAATAACAAATCCAATAATTTCGTTTGGATTTCTGAAAAAGACGGCTTCAATAACTTGTACTACTATACTATTGAAGGAAAGTTACTCAAACAATTGACACAAAATAAATTTCCACTTCGAGAAATAATTGGTTCAAATGCAACAGGAACTGAAATATATTTTAAAGCTACGGGCGAAAACGCTACAAATATGTTGACTTACAAAGTTGATTTAAAAGGAAAACAAACCCTAATCACAAAAGACGAAGGCGTTCATACATTCGCAGCAAATTCAGCTGGAACCTACTTTTTCGACGAATATTCCAACCATTCAACTCCATCGAAATCTTTATTGTACGACCAAAAATTAAAAGCAACTACTTTATTAGAAAGTACTAATAAATATGACGGCTACACGATGGGAACTGCCGAGATCAAAACCATATTAAGCGCCGATGGATCTACCAATTTATTCACCCGATTAATCAAACCAAGCAATTTTGACGCTACCAAAAAATATCCGGTATTCGTTTATGTTTATGGTGGACCGCACGCACAAATGATAACCAATACCTACCTTGACGGTGCCAATTTATGGATGTATTGGATGGCAGAACAAGGCTATTTAGTTTTCACAGTTGATAATCGTGGCTCGGATAATCGCGGATTTGCATTCGAAAGCATCATTCACGGAAGATTAGGCGTTAACGAAATGGAAGACCAAATGAAAGGCGTAGATTATTTGAAATCATTACCATTTGTTGATGGAAATCGATTGGCAATTCACGGTTGGAGCTTTGGTGGTTTTATGACTACTTCCATAATGTTGCGTAAACCCGACGTGTTTAAAGTTGGTGTTGCTGGTGGGCCAGTTACCGATTGGAAGTACTACGAAGTGATGTATGGTGAAAGATATATGGACACGCCAGCAGAAAACCAAAAAGGTTTTGACGAAGCAAACACCCTAAATTATGTGAAAGATTTAAAGGGAAAATTACTTTTAATTCACGGTGCAAACGATGATACGGTCGTAATGCAACATAGTTTTTCTTTAATCAAAAAATTCGTTGAAGCTGAAAAACAAGTCGATTTCTTTGCCTATCCAATGCACAAACACAACGTTCAAGGTAAAGACCGCGTGCATTTAATGACCAAAGTTTTAAACTACGTAATAGAAAATAACAAGTAGCATTTGGAGCGAATTGTCATCTTGTATTTGCAACTGTAATTCCCGCTTTCGGTTCAATCTCTTCACTTTGCTGCGAGGATATCGCCTTAATCGGGGCTAATGGAAAAATTGTTTTGCTTTCTTTTATTTTATGGCTTTAAAAAATAAACACATAGTGTTTTTTTAACAAAAATAATACTACTTTTATAAAAAAAACAGTGCAATGTATCAATTATAAAAAAACAAAAAAGTTGAGAATAAAGAACAAATTAATTATCGTAAAAAAAATATCAATTTTATGTTTATTATTAATCTTTGCAATTAGTTGTAATAAAAATGAGGATAACCCTACATGTGGATGTAATTCTGATATTAGAAATACCATATCAGAATCAAGGAACTTAATTGGACAACTTGCTTATAAAAGACAACTTGATCCAAATAATAACTTTTATAACAATAAATTTTGGATAACTTATGTTGAACCAGATTGTGATATCTGTGTTCATCACATGATTGTTTGTAATGAAGCTATTTTATCATCATATATTGATGTTAAAGAACTTCCAATTGGACAGTCGATAACAGTAAAGTTTTCTGGAAACTTAAAAGAACTTTGCACCAAAAAATTTGATATTGCAAGTATTACATACGATCACATAACGATAACAAGTATAGAGCGACAATAAAAAAATCTCCACCCCCCCCGCTCCCGGGCGAATCCTTGCGAGTGGCAAATAAAAAAATAAATTGTAATAATTAAAAAAGAGTAGTCCTTGTCTTGCTGAACTAGTTTAAGCATCTAAAAGAATCTGAAATAAATTCAGATTGACAAATCACAAAATATTTCGTTTGCAATAAATGTATTAAAATCAAAAGATTGCATGAAGGGTGGCAGCGGAAATCCTCTATGGAACGAAGTGGAACAGAGATTGAAACGAACGACCTGACCCGAAGTTTTTACGAAGGGGCATGCCCAAAAATACACATTCATAAAAATTGAAAAAGTTATAGTACTTTTACGGTTCTAAAAATAGAAAAAATGTCTTCTCACCATATCGTTCGCGACGACCAAGAACCTGCTTTGATTATTGCTAATGGAGCCGCTTGTAGCAATGAATTGTTAGGGCAACTCTTAGAATGGTCGCCTTTGGTTATCGTTTTGGATTCGGCAATGGAGCGCGTCGTGGAATTGGGAAT
>CANINJ010000186.1 GCA_947468985.1 Bacteroidota bacterium | reverse complement strand
CTTTCATTACTTCGCTATCAAGTGATGTCTCGTCAATGAGAGTAGGAGCGAGGTAGCAATTTTCTTTATTGGATTGACCTCCAAAAATCACTTTTTCAGGTTCTATTAGGTTTAATAAACGTTCCCAATTTTTTGTATTTATTATCCGACTGTAATCAGGAGATAATTCAGGATTTTCACCGTAAGCATTGGTGATTTCTTGTTTTAAATGTTCTGTAAATTCCAATTTTACGCTATCGTGAACTAATAAATAATCAGGTGCAATACAGGTTTGCCCCGCATTTATAAATTTTCCCCAAACTATTCGTTTAGCAGCTAATTTTAAATTGGCTGTTTCATCAATTATACACGGATTTTTCCCACCTAATTCTAATGTTATGGGTGTGAGATATTCTGCAGCAGCTTTGGAAACAATTTTCCCTACTGCTACGCTTCCAGTAAAAAAGATATAATCCCAGCGTTGCGATAAAAGTCTTTGTGATTCTTCAACACCGCCTTCAATTACTTCTACATGATTTTTATCAAATATATTTGAAATAATTTCCGCAAGCAAACTTGACGTGTGAGGTGTTAATTCTGAAGGTTTTAATACAACCGAATTTCCAGCAGCAACAGCCGCAATTAATGGACATAAAGCCAATTGAAAGGGGTAGTTCCAAGGAGCAATTATCAAAACTTTGCCATATGGCTCACTATAGATATAATCTTTTGATGGAAAATTTAATAGTGATGGAAGTACTTTTTTAGGTTTCGACCAACATTTTATATTCTTAATTGTGTTCTTAAGGTCGCTAATTACATAATTAGTTTCTGTTAAAACAGCTTCAAAAGCTGGTTTTTTAAAATCATTATACAACGCTTGAACAATCCGATCTTCATTTTCTTGAATTGAAAACAATAATCGTTTTAGAGTTTCTGTTCTAAATTGTATGTTTGTTTTGAATTCCATAACAATTATAAAATTAGAATTTAGCTTTTAGTTCATTTTATTTATAGAAATCCGAAACGGAATCCTGTGTAAAAATCAGCTTGTTTTCCATCACTGGTAAGGGCTGTTAGTATTGAATTGGAACCAAGGAAAAATCCACCCAATCTAAAACCAAAACCTGCTGTTGTTCCTGAAACTTCATTTATAGCAACGGGAAGGTATGCTTCAAAAAATCCTACTGAAAATCGTGGTGTCGCAGAAATAATATTTTGTGAAGTAATTTGATCGTTACCGCTATTGCTTTTCATTTTTTGTTGTGTAAAAAGAGTAATATTGACTTTAGGAACAATTTTAATATCTGCATAAAGGTTCAATACTGTTGGCAGTTGTACTTTGAAATCGTTGCTTTGTGGAGTTTTATTTAAATAACCACTATCAATTAATGTTTGTTCAATATCTTGAACTCCGGTATCATTGTTAAAATCGTTTAAACTTAATTGTTGAGAACCTTGAATTGACAAAGTGTAATCAGTAGAATAATTATCAGATGATTTAAAAGTCATACTCCCCATGTTTTTTAAAGCAGCACCAATTTTTAATTTATAGTTTTTTCCAGAGCCCAAAAGTTGGTAGTCAACCCCAATATCAGTAGCCATTCCTTGAAGGTTTCCAAATACAGATTTGGTATAATCACTGGTGTTTGTGAATTCTGCTCCAAGGTTACCTGAATAGGCAATATTCATATTTGCACTTGCATTAGTAAGAATTAAATTCCCTAAATTATCGGTGATTGTACCTTGAAATTTATCAACTCCAATATTTGCAAACGCACCAGGAAACAAAAGTTTTAACGTAATCCCTGCATTAATTTTATGTTTTTTTGTTTCATATACTTTATGAGCAACTGAAAACCCAATTTCTCCCCAAGCTGTTGCATTTATCCTCTGGTTATTAGGGCTTGAAATTATTGAGGAACCTCCAATTGCATTAAGTGCATTGTTTGTAATTGCAGAACCTAGATTTGGATCAACATCAACAATATTAGCTTTTATATGACCTTTTGAATTTACTGCAAATCCCCATTTTAATAGTTTAATTGCAAATCCAGGCCCTAAAAATTCAGTATCAACATTAAAATTTACAGGTTCTGAACCATTGAAAATCAAGGATTCTAAATTATTCCCGTCAACAATATCATTAAAACCAATCTTATCATTTGAAATATTAATGCTTGAAGAAAATAATTGAACTTCAAATCGGCTATTTAAATTTGCTAATTCGGACGGATTCATTCCAACATTCAGAATTCCAACACGTTTAGATGTTGTAATTCCTGAAAAATGATCCTGTGCGGATAAATTGAAAGCTATAAGTAGGCATGATGCAATCAGTAAATTTTTCATATTATTGAATTTAAATAGTTATATTTAGTTGAAAAATATATAAAGTTACGCTTTTTTTATTTTAAATAGCATTCCAAATCACATCATTTGGGGTAAGAGCAACAATTTCAATATTTTCTTTAGAAACAGGATGTACAAAAACTAATTTTCTGGCATGAAGATGTATGCCGCCATCAGGATTACTTCTGTCAAAACCATATTTCAAATCGCCTTTTATAGGTGATCCAATTGCGGATAATTGTGCTCTAATTTGATGATGTCTTCCTGTGTGTAAATTTATTTCTAATGCAAAATAGTTTTGAAGAGTTGCAATTATTTTATAATCTAAACTTGCCAATTTACTGTCGGGAACTTCTTTAAGATGTGCTTTTGAAGTATTGTTTTTCTCATTTCTTTTCAGAAAATGAACCAACTTATCTTCGGTATTTATTGGTTTGTTTTTGACAATTGCCCAATATGTTTTTTGAGTTTCTCGATTGCTAAAGAGCTCATTCATTCTAGTCAAAGCCTTACTGGTTCTTGCAAAAACTACAATTCCAGTTGTTGGTCTGTCCAAGCGATGAACCACACCAAGAAAGACTTCGCCTGGTTTGTTATATTTAACTTTGATGTATTCTTTCACAACCTCAGACAATGGTTTGTCACCTGTCTTGTCACCTTGCACGATGTCGCCTACGCGCTTATTAACCACTATAATATGGTTGTCTTCATGTAAAATCTGTAGGTTGTTTTTATCGGAAACTATTTTCATTTCAATTCCACCTTCTAGGCTTAATATTGCTCATTTGCATTAGGAAAATCACTCGATTTAACATCTTTCACATATTGACCAATTGCAGAAGTCATTTGCTCATATAAATTCAAATAGCGTCTCAAAAATCGTGGGCTAAATTCATTATTCATACCCAACATATCGTGAATTACAAGTACTTGACCGTCAACGCCACCACCAGCACCAATTCCAATTACAGGAATCGATATACTTTGTGCTACTTTTGCTGCCAAATGAGCAGGGATTTTTTCTAATACCAATGCAAAACATCCAATTTTCTCAAGCATTTTAGCGTCTTGAATCAATTTTTCAGCTTCCTCTTCTTCTTTGGCACGTACAGTATAACTTCCAAATTTGTATATCGATTGTGGGGTCAAGCCCAAATGCCCCATTACAGGGATTCCAGCATTTAATATTTTCTTTATTGAATCTTTAATTTCGCTGCCACCTTCTAATTTCACTGCATGTCCGCCACTTTCTTTCATAATTCTAATTGAAGAACGCAAGGCTTCTTTAGGGTCTGATTGGTAGCTTCCAAAAGGTAAGTCAACCACAACCAAAGCTCTTTCGATGGCGCGAACCACACTCGATGCATGATAAATCATTTGGTCTAATGTAATTGGTAATGTAGTTTCGTGTCCTGCCATAACATTGGAAGCTGAATCACCAACAAGAATCACGTCAATTCCAGCAGTATCTACAATTTTTGCCATTGTATAATCATAAGCCGTAAGCATTGAAATTTTCTCGCCATTGGCTTTCATCTCAATAAGTGACTTGGTAGTTATTCTTTTATAATCTTTTTTAGCTACAGACATTATGATTTTGAATTATGGTTTATGTAAATAATTTAGGCAAAAATAATCAAATTTGTTTGATTAAATAGATTTCAAATAGAAGGAATTAATGTAATTTGTGGTAAAACTATATGATTTAATCTAACAATCTGCCATATTCACTGCAATTGCCAATCCACCTTCTGAAGTTTCTTTGTATTTATTATTCATATCTTTAGCCGTTTGCCACATGGTATCAATAACTTTATCTAAAGGCACTTTTGCATTTTTAGGATCTGTTTCTAATGCTAATTCGGCTGCGTTTATTGCCTTTATTGCACCCATTGTATTTCTTTCGATACAAGGTATTTGAACTAAACCACCCACAGGATCGCAGGTCATTCCCAAATGATGTTCCATTGCAAT
>CANINJ010000185.1 GCA_947468985.1 Bacteroidota bacterium | reverse complement strand
TTTTGAATACGTTGCAATTAACTTATTCAAATCCTCAATTTTCTTATCATTTTTAGATACAAATCCGTAACTAATTGCTTTTTGAAAAGCCGCATAATCCGCATCGATACTTTTCAAATCAATCGCTTTATTATACGCATCCATTGCTGGCCAATACTTTGTCGATACAAAACGGCTGTCGCCCAAACGCAAATAAGAATCGTTTAATCTGATTTTATCGTCTTTTACGGCGTCAATTTGAGCTTGGAAAAAATTTCCTGCTTGCTCGTATTCTTTTAATTTGAAATAAGAATAGGCAATATTGTAATTTATATTTTTGAATTCGGTTGTGTTTTTAGCTTCAGCAAAACCTATAAATTGTTTGAAACTTAATAATGATTCATTGAAACTATCCAAGACAAATTCTGTTTCCCCTTTCCAAAAAGTTGCACGAGCAGTAAATTTCGGATCTTTTTGTTCACCAATAGATTTTTTGAACATTGCTAATGCTTCTTGGTAATTTCCATCGGTATATAATTCTAAACCTCTATAAAAAGTCACTTTTTGATATGCCTGTTTGTTAGCAAAACTTTTATTTTTTTCTAATAGTTCCATGGCACCTTTATAATTTTTTGATGTAATAAAGGAATTTATCAATAGCGTTTCAATATCTGTTTTGCTTGGGGAATTAGGATATTTATCTAAAAAAGCAGACAATACATCAGGAACACTTTGATATGAATTTCCAATATCATAACTCAATTTCGCATAATTTAAAGCGGCATCTTCTTGAATTTTTACATCAAACACCATCTCTGAAGCATTTTTAAAAGCATTCAAAGCTTGTTGTTTTTTATCTGTTTTCAAATAACTTTGTCCTAAATGATAATAGGCATTTTGCGCAACAAAGTCTTTGCCATCAATGATTTTATTGAACTGGGCAATGGCAGTTTCAAAATCATTTTGCTGATAATAGGCAAACCCCAATTGGTAAAAATCGGTATTGTTCCATTTTCCTTTTTTACCTTTATATTCTTTCAAAAAAGGAATGGCTTTTTCGTATTGATTCAAATTAAAATAGCTTTCGCCTATGATTTTATTCAATTCTGATTTCTCTAAAGCATTGGATTTTGCCATTGCGGTCAAACCTAAATCAATTGCTTTTTGAAAATTCCCTAATTTGAAATTCATATCAGCCTGAAAATAAGAAAGTTTTTCTTTGTATTTTTCCTCGCCAGAAACTTGGTCGAAATATTTAGTTGCATTTTTATAATCGTCACCTTCATAAGCCATAAAACCTAAATAATACTTGGCTTGAGATCCATAATTTGGTGAATTGAGCACTTTGTTAAAATACGGTGTAGCTTCAATTTTGTTTTTTGCGGTAAAAAAAGCGTATCCTTTTTGGAAATTAAATTTATCAATATCATCAGAATCCAATGCGCTTTCGTCCACTTTATCAAACCAAACTAAGGATTGTGGATAGTTACCTTGTTCAAAATAATATTCGGCAACTTCAATGTAGGCTTGGTTTCTTTTAGTACTTGTTGGATAATCGGAAACGAAATTTTCCATCATTGTATCTGCATTCGATTGACTGAGACGAATGGCGCAATTTGCACTGTAATAGGCACAATCCGATTGTAGTTCGTTACTTTTATTTTCTGATTTCACTTTATCAAAAATAATTTGAGCAGATAGATATTGCCCATTATTATATAGCGAAAGTGCATTATTAAACGCTTCTAATTCGTGTGTGTATATTGTGGATTTTTGAGCCGAAATGGTTGTTATTCCGATTAAAAATAACAATAAAAAGAGCCAAGATTGTTTGCGCATAGTAGGTTTTATTTATTACATTCAAATATATCGTATTCTAAATACTATAACGAGGTTGTATTTGTTTTTATTATGAACATCTTTTTAAACAATTAATAATAATTTGGAAATTGGAAATTGATTAAATCTTATTACTTTTACAAAATAAACAAAAAATCTTATGTCAGAACCTATATTATTTTTAAGAAACGTAACCATTTACCAAGAAGAAAAAGTCATTTTATCAAATATTAATTTGGAAGTGAATCACGGTGAATTTATATATTTAATTGGAAAAACAGGTTCTGGAAAAAGTAGTTTTATGAAAACTTTATATGCCGATTTACCTTTAATAGAAGGGCAATCGAGCATTGTAAACTTTGATTTGGCAACTTTAAAAGAAGATGCTATTCCCTATTTGAGAAGAAAAATAGGAATTGTATTTCAAGATTTCAAATTATTACCAGACAGAACGGTAAACGAAAATATGCTTTTTGTTTTGAAGGCTACGGGCTGGACAGATGCAGTAGAAATGCAAAACAAAATCGATGAAGTTTTGGATAAAGTAGATATGAAAGCGTTTGCTTCAAAAATGCCGCATCAATTGTCTGGTGGCGAGCAACAACGTGTTGCAATTGCACGTGCTTTATTGAACGATCCCGAATTAATTTTAGCAGATGAGCCAACAGGAAACCTTGATCCTCAGACAAGTGTAGAAGTTTTGGAAGTTTTACGAAAAATTAACGCCGCTGGAAAAACGGTAATAATGGCGACACACGATTATGCACTTTTGATGAAATTTCCATCAAAAACATTGAAATGTGAAGAGAGTAGTGTTTTTGAGGTAGTTCAAAAAACGGTTTAATGTTATCGATTCTCATTCCAATATACAATTACAACGCCTATCCATTAATTTTGGAACTGCACAAGCAATGTTTGGAATGTGAGATTGAGTTTGAAATAGTATGTCAAGATGATGTTTCTTCTACTTATTTACCTGAAAATAATGCAATAAATACTTTACAAAATTGTAGTTTTTCAATAAATAAAAACAACCTTGGAAGAGGGAGAAATATAAATTCAATTGCAGAAAAAGCCAAATTAAATTGGCTTCTTATCTTAGATTGTGATGTATTCCCAACTGATAAATATTTCATAAAAAACTATATTGAAGCAATAAGTTCTAATAAAAATAAAATTTTTTTTGGCGGGATTTCTTATGAATCAAGAACGCTTGAAAATCAAAAACTACTGCGTTGGGTTTATGGAAGTAAAAGAGAATCATTACCAGTAGAATTAAGACAAAAAAATCCTTTTTCAAGTGCTTTAACTTCAAATATTTTGATTGAAAAAGAAGTTTTAACAGAAAACCCTTTTGATAACTCTATAATTAAATATGGTTACGAAGATTTGTGCTTACTCTCGGTATTAGAATCCAAAAAAATTCAAATCCTGCATATTAATAATTCGGCATATCATCTGAATTTGGAAACTTCAAATCAATTTTTAGAAAAGACGAAAACTTCTTTAGAAAATTTAAATTTTATTATTGATGCTAATATTTTAAATCCAAAAGATCTTAAAATTATTAAAATTTATAATTTTGTCAAAAAGAACGGGCTTAAGAAGTTTGTGGTTTTTATTTTCAATAAATTTGAAGGCCGAATAATTTGGAATTTATTATCCGAAAAACCTTCATTATTACTTTTTGATTTATACAAATTAGGTTATTATTGTACAATTAATTCCAAAAACTAATTTTTTGTTTTGGAAACTAATTCAATAAATAACTCATTCCATAATTTCATGATTGCATCTGTTTTGTATTTATTAGTGCTTTCCTTGGCGTTTTTCCCCATTTGAATCCGGAGATTTTCATCTTCAATTAAATTACAAACAGCTTTTACAAATTCATTTTCATTACTGTTTTCGACCAGAAATCCATTATAATTATTATTAACTACAGCTTTTGGTCCACAAGGACAATCGTAAGTAATACATGGTAATCCCGAAGCCATTGCTTCAATTAAAACCATTGGAATTCCCTCGTAACGTGAAGCCATTAAACACATTGACGCTTCTAAATATTTTTCATTAATATTGTTTACAGGTTCAAAAAAAGAAACATTATTTTTTAAATTTAAATTATTTACTAATGCAAAATGATTGTTTTTTTCCTCAGATTTTCCATAGATATCTAATACCCAATCGGGGTGAATTGAAATGACTTTTTTCCAAATTAACAACAATCGGTCAATGCCTTTTTCGTAGGAATGTCTTGATACAACAATTGCTTTTTTAGAATTTAATTTAGATGTTACATTAGTGTCTAACCATATTGGATTTGGAATAACAATACAGTTTTTATTGCTCCATTCTTCCCGATTTTCTTCTGACAAGGTGATTATTCTATTAAATCTACTCGCACCAAGAAACTTAAACCTATATTTTAATTTTCGTAAAAAATTTATAAAAAATATGCTTTTATAATCAAATTCTTCGATAAATCTTGACCCGTGGCATTCAAAAATTATGGGTTT
>CANINJ010000184.1 GCA_947468985.1 Bacteroidota bacterium | reverse complement strand
CTTGGGATAATTGGGTTCATATTTTTTTCAATTTGTGCGTCGTCAGTGGTTTCGTGAGAAAGAGAATGAACATATTTATAGATTCCGTAACTCAATGCCGATAGAATTAATACGGCTATAATGATGTTTTTTTTGTTGCTTTTTTGATTTCCCATAGTATGAAATATTAGTTTTTTGTAAGTTGGAATGATTGAGTTAATTGCCCTGAAGCTGATTGCATTTCGTAATATTTGAGCATTATATTCGCTCTTGTATAGGCATAATTTATTTTAGAATTCAGTTGTTCTACATCGGCTTCAAGTAAATCGGTGGTGTTTGATAGTCCGTTGTCGTATTTGTCTTTTACAATTCTATAATTTTCTGTTGCTTGCCCAATTGCTTGTTCGTAAACCAGATTTTGTTTCAATGCCAAATTGTAGTTTTCAATGGCTTGTTGCACCTGAATTTTTATTTTTTCTGATAATATCGCTACTGCTTCCGATGCTTCTAATGCTTTGCTTTTTGCCGCTTTTACGTTGGATTTGTTCTTGAAAATATTGGCAAAGTCATACGAGATTCCAACACCAAAATTCATTGCATTTGAAACGGTTAAGGCATTTTTTAAATCTAAATATATAAATCCACCTGTTAAATTTACGGTTGGGAAATAAGCACTTTTTGCAATTTTGATATTGTTTTCACTTGCTTTTTCTATGAAATGAATGGCTTCCAAATCCTTTCTATTTTTCAATGCAATTTCCTCGTTTTTGATAATATTTATCGGTTGGTTGTTTGCAAATTGATTCTCATCAATTCCAATTTTGTAGTCTTCGGGAAGTTTTAAAAGTGTGATGAGATAATAATTCAAAACTGATACATTTCTATAGGCTTCGTCCAATGATAATTGCACTTTTGATTGTTGCAATTGCGCTTTTAGCAAATCATTTCGAGCAATAATTCCGTTATTTTCTAATGCTGTAAAATCAGTTACACGTTGTTCTGCGGATTTTAAATTGTCTGTAATTAGGTTCACTGCTTTTTGTGCACGGTATAAATTGGCGTAATATTCAACAACTTCCATTGCAACAGCTTCCTTAGTTTGTTCCAATTTTGCTTTTTCAGATTGATATAAATTCTCAGACGCCTTAATGCTATTTTGTAACTTAAAACCTGAAAATAGTGGTAAGTTGGAGTTTATTTGTCCAAGCATTAACTGGTTTACAGCCAAAGGTGCAGCTGGTGAATTCGAAGGATTGGAATTCAAATTAGAATTTACATTGGCATTTGTAAGGCGTAAATACTGACCTGAAACTCTCAAATCTGGATATTTATTGTTCTTTACCGATTCCGATTCGTATTTTTTGGTTGCCACTTTTGCAGATGCTAAGGCAATATCGCTACTTTTGGAAATTACAATATTGATAGCTTCATTGAGCGTTAAACCTGTTTTTTCTTGTGCTTTAAGGGATGGAATTCCAATGAAAACCATTGCAATAAGCAATAATTTAGTGACCTTCATTTAGTAAAAGTGATTTGATTGTTTGTTGAATGTGCGTTGATAATTCGGTTTTGATATAGTTATTGTAATCTATTTCAGTTTTCAAATTTAAAATTTCTTTGAAATAGGATTTATTGCTATGAAAATGAAAATACGTCCCTAATATTGTTGGGGTAAGTAAGGGAATTACGATGTTTTTCTTAAAAATATTTTGATTTTGTCCTTCTTCAATAATACTTTTCAAGGTTTCTAAGTTGCTTTTTTTAATTTCGGTAAAAGCTTTTAAATCAATTTTTCTTTTTTGCGAGGAAACTTCATAATGTAGAATTTGATACAGGTTTCTGTTGGCATCAATTTTATTAATATAAAGATCTACGAAGTTTTCAATTTTTTCTAATGGCGATACTTCTGTTTTAGAAACATTTTTCAATTGCAATTTCAAATCGTTGGTTCTAAAGAAAATCAATCTTTCTAATAATTTTTCTTTGGATCCAAAATAATAGGAAACCATTGCAATATTGATTTTGGCTTCTTTGGATATTGTTCTGATTGATGTTCCGTCAAATCCGTGCTCTGCAAATAACGTTTCCGCTACTTGAAGTATGTGAATTTGCTTGTCGTTGAAATCAGTCATTTTATGTTATAATATAATGAACAGCGAAATTAAACGATTGTTTAATTTAAACAATCGTTTAATTTTTTAATAACATATATTTAACAGTTGATTTACCTGAATTGAATGTTCCGTTTATGTTATTTTTCACTCTTTTTATGTTCAGACAAGCGAGGAAACTAAAAATAAAGAAACAAGAAATTATTAAATTGATTTTTGACTTTTTTAAAATATTTTGGAATTATTGTTAATTAGTAACCCAGTTTTCTAAAATTTTATTTCCGTGAGGCGTCAAAATACTCTCAGGATGAAATTGAACGGCACGAACATCAAAAGTTCGATGACGCAAAGACATAATTTGCCCGTTTTCATCAATTGATGTGATTTCTAAAACTTCAGGAAAATCAGTTGGATTTACTACCCAAGAATGGTATCTCCCAACTTCAATTTCAGATTCTAAATCTTTGAATAAAAGTTCTTCTTGAACTTGAATTTTAATATTTGTGGCTACGCCGTGGTACACTTTTTTAAGATTGATAAGGCTTCCGCCAAATACTTCTGCGATAGCTTGTTGTCCTAAACAAATGCCAAGAATGCTTTTTGAAGCCGAATATGTTTTGATTACATCTTTGAGTAAACCCGCTTCGTCAGGAATTCCGGGTCCAGGAGAAAGTAGGATTTTATCAAATTTTTGAAGTTCTTCAATGTCAAATTCGTCATTTCTATAAACGGTTACTTCGCAATTTAAATCTTCTAAGTAATGTACCAAATTGTAGGTGAAACTGTCGTAATTATCAATGACTATTATTTTTTTCATTTTTACATTTTTCGAGTAAATCTTGGCCTCAAGTATATAGTGCAATTTATGATTTTTATTTAAAAAAGAAATTAATTATGTAGAACGATTTATGTTATAGTAATTCTAAAGTTAATTAAGGAAAAGTGGATTCACCTAAATAGATATAAAAAACCCCAACAATTTCTTGTTAGGGCTAATTTTATTGATTAATTTCTAAAGGATTAGAATTTCAAAGCGACTGTTAAATCGAAATCATCGTAGATAACTTTGTCTCCTAAGTTGTCGAAAAAGCTACCTGAACCATATTTAATGTCATATTTAGTTCTGTTGATTTTTACATTTGCAGTTGCAGAATTTGCAGTTGTAGCAAGGTCAAAAGTTACAGGATTTGTAATTCCTTTGATAGTTAAATCAGCGGTAACTGTATAAACACCTGCACTTTTCGCAGCAACAGTTTTGAAAACTAATGTAGAAGTTGGGAATTTTTCAGCACCAAAAAAATCTTCTGATTTCAAGTGACCTTCTAATTTCTCTTTTCCTTGACCCGCTTTTAAGTCGGTTGTTACCAAAGAAGTCATGTCAACGGTGAAATTTCCACCTACAACATTTTTTCCTTTGAAAGTTAATGCACCTTCTTTTAAGTTTACAGTTCCTTCATGTTGACCAGTTGCTTTTTTAGCCAACCAAGTGATTGAACTTTTTGTTGCATCAACTTTTTTTGTTTGTGCAGTTACTGTTGCTGTTCCGAAAGCTACTAATAATGCGATTGCAATTGTTTTAAAATTTTTCATTGTTTAAATTGATTTTGGTTAATAATTATAGTGTTAAAAATAAATCCTCGTTTGATTTTCGAACTTTTTTGTTATGCTGAGTCGCATCCTCTTCATGACGGTATCCGATAGTTGCAATAACCGCTGCGTTCAGATTTAGTGCATCTAAACCTAAAATTTCGTTGAACTTTTTAGCATCGAAACCTTCCATTGGTGTAGCGTCTATTTTTAATTCAGCTGCTGCGTTAAGCAAATTTCCAAGTGCTAAATAAGTTTGTTTTGCAGTCCAAATTGCTTTCATATCAGCAGGTATTGGGTTTACAGCACCTTTCATATAATCGCCAAAACCTGATAAAGATTCCGTTGGAACACCTCTTGTTTCACTCACGTTTTTAATGTAGGCATCAATATCAGAATCATTTACTACAGTTTGATTTGCAAAAACAATTAGGTGAGATGCATCTGTAATTTGAGTTTGTCCCCAAGCAAAAGGCAATAATTTTGCTCTTAATTCTGGGTTTTCAACAATAATTACTTTGTATAGTTGCAATCCAAATGAAGATGTGCTTAAACGAATTGCTTCTTTTAGTAGATTCAAATCTTCTGTTGATATTTTTTTAGTTGCATCGAATTTTTTTGTGGCATAACGCCAGTTTTGATTTTCTAAGAATGTACTCATTTGTTATTTATTAATTATTGATTTCTAATTTTTTCT
>CANINJ010000183.1 GCA_947468985.1 Bacteroidota bacterium | reverse complement strand
GGTTCAAAGTATGATTCTTGGTGGGGCCATTCTAAAAATGAATTTTCGTTCACAAATTCTAATGAAATTGGGGAATATGTTTAAATATTTATTACCGTATTTGGTTTTGTATAAGTTCTTTGCTTTTGTAATTATGCCCAATAAAAATCACAAACAATCTCGTTTGTTGTTTATCAATGAAGCAAAAAAACTATATCAAAAGGAGTTTATAAAATGGTTCAAACTTACAGCCGAAATCAATCCGATTTTGAAATGGTTTCGCCAAGAAGAACTCAATATTCCGACCTTATATATTATGGGAGAAGAGGATTATATGTTTCTGCCTTCGGTTAAAAAAGTAGTCGAAAAACACTTTAAATCATCACAATTATTTGTAGTTGAAAAATGCGGACACGTTGTAAACATTGAACAACCCATCACTTTCAATACTACAGTACTTTCCTTTATAAATAGCCAATAAAAAAACCACCACTCGAAAGTAATGGTTTATTTACCCTAACTTAACTAACTTTAAACTCTTTGCAAAGAACTAAAATAATTTTTAGTTTGATGTTAAGTAGATGTTATATCAATGTTATTGATTGTTAACTAATAGCCTTTATTGTTTATCCTGCATTGCAAAAATACTCTGCAATAAAGGCGAAGTTCTCGCTTTTAAATTCACCCTAATTTCTTTTTCCTCAACAGCAACCATTTTAAAAACGCCTTTCATCGTTTCCTTGGTCACATAATCCTTTAAATCCGGTGAAACTTTCTTCACTAACGGAATTGAATTGTATTTGGTAATGATTTGTGCCCAAATTTTATTCGCATTTACTTTATCCAATGAGGTGGCAATTACAGGACTAAATTTATCATATAATGCAGTCGAAGTTGCCGTTTCCAAATAGGTTGTTGCCGAATTTTCATTCCCCATTAATATCGTTTTGGCATCTGCAAAAGTCATGTTTTTTACCGCATCTACAAATATTGGTGTGGCTTCTTTTACCGCATCTTCGGCAGCTCTGTTCAGCAATTTCATACCTTCATCTGCCAAATTTGACATTCCCAAACTTCGCAAGGTTCTATCTACTTTTTGCAATTCTGATGGTAGTAAAATTTTTACAGCGTCATTTTTATAAAAACCATTTTCTGCTGTTAACTTTGAAACCTGTTTCGTAATTCCATTGTTCAACGCCTCTTTTAAACCAGCACTAATATCAGGAATTGTTGCTAATTTCGTGTTTTTAGGAATTTTTGAAATTGCAATTTTTTTTAATTCGCCGAGTTGTGCAGTGGCAATTAGCGGCACAAATAAAAGGAAAATAATAATTCTTTTCATAACTTTAAATTTTTACAAATATATACAAAATCTATTCCACTTTTTTTGAAGCTATTTCCTGCTATTCGCTATATCCATGCTAAAAAGCGTGGGATACCGCTGCTATCAGGGCTATGACCTCGGTTTTAATTTTGATATTTTTGCAGAAAGTAATTCTTATGCCGCAAAATTCACATTATCATAAAGTATGTTTTTTACTATTTTCGATAAATTATTTTTAAAAAACTCGTAAATTGCACCTTTAAAATTATCACATTCATAAATGGAAGTTCAAAAACCCTACATACCAGTTCATAAAGTCCGAATTGTAACCGCTGCCGCACTTTTTGACGGACACGATGCGGCTATAAATATTATGCGAAGAATTATCCAATCCACAGGAGTTGAAGTAATTCATCTTGGACACGACAGAAGTGTGGAAGAGGTAGTAAACACAGCCATTCAAGAAGATGCCAATGCAATTGCACTAACATCCTATCAAGGCGGACACAATGAATATTTTAAATATATGTATGATTTGCTCAAACAAAAAGGAGCAGAGCACATCAAAATCTTTGGTGGTGGGGGAGGTGTAATCTTGCCTTCTGAAATTGCCGAATTACAAGCCTACGGAATCACGCGTATATATGCGCCAGACGACGGTCGCGCAATGGGATTACAAGGAATGATTAATGATTTAGTTCAAAAATCAGATTATGCAATTGGAGATGTTTTAAATGATGAAATCAATCATTTGGAAGAAAAAAATCCAAAAGCAATTGCGAGAATAATTTCATCAGCAGAGAATTTCCCTGAAATAGCCAAGCCTATATTAGAAAAAATCCAACAAAAAAATAAAACGTCTATAACTCCAGTCCTTGGAATTACAGGAACAGGGGGTTCCGGAAAATCATCTTTAGTTGATGAATTGGTTCGCCGTTTCTTAATCGATTTCCCTGAAAAAACAATCGGATTAATATCTGTAGATCCATCAAAAAGAAAAACTGGGGGTGCATTATTAGGCGATAGAATCCGTATGAATGCTATCAATAATCCTCGAGTTTATATGCGTTCATTGGCAACACGCCAATCTAATTTAGCACTTTCAAAATATGTTGCTGATGCCATTCAAGTATTAAAAGCCGCAAATTACGACATCATCATCTTGGAAACTTCTGGAATTGGACAATCGGATACTGAAATTATGGATCATTCCGAAGTTTCTTTATATGTTATGACACCAGAATTTGGAGCTGCAACCCAATTGGAAAAAATCGATATGCTTGATTTTGCCGATTTGGTAGCCTTAAATAAATTTGATAAACGGGGCGCACTTGATGCCGTTCGCGATGTGAAAAAACAGTACCAACGCAATCATAATCTTTGGGATGTAAATCCTGACGAAATGCCTGTATTTGGAACAATTGCTTCTCAATTCAATGATCCAGGAATGAACACGCTTTACAAAGCAATAATGGATAAAATCGTTGAAAAAACAGAAAGTGATTTGAAATCAACATTCAAAATCACTCGTGAAATGAGCGAGAAAATATTTGTTATTCCACCTCACAGAACCCGTTATTTATCTGAAATTGCAGAAAACAATCGTAAATATGATTCAACTTCATTGACACAGCAAAAAGTAGCACAAAAATTATATGGTATTTTCAAAACTATTGAAAGTGTTTCTGGAAATGAACCAATCCTGAATAAATCAGGCATTGAAATTTTGAATGCTGCCAATGAAAAATCAGAAGACAAAGTTTTTATTTCTCTTTTATTAAACCAATTTGAGAAAATAAAAATGGATTTAGATCCATATAATTGGGAAGTGATTTTAACTTGGAATGAAAAAGCGGCTAAATATAAAAATCCATTTTACACATTTAAAGTAAGAGATAAAGAAATCAAAATTGCCACCCATTCCGAAAGTTTGTCGCACACGCAAATCCCAAAAATTGCAATGCCAAAGTACGAAGCTTGGGGCGATATTTTGCGTTGGAATTTACAAGAAAATGTACCCGGAGAATTTCCATTCACCGCAGGTTTGTATCCTTTTAAAAGAGAAGGCGAAGATCCATCTCGAATGTTTGCAGGCGAAGGCGGACCAGAACGAACCAATAAAAGGTTTCATTATGTGAGTGCTGGATTACCAGCAAAACGACTTTCTACGGCTTTTGATAGCGTAACTTTATATGGAAATGACCCACATATCCGACCTGATATTTACGGAAAAATCGGAAATGCTGGTGTTTCAATTTGTTGTTTGGACGATGCTAAAAAATTGTACTCGGGTTTCGATTTAGTACACGCTCTAACTTCGGTGAGTATGACTATAAATGGACCTGCGCCAATGTTGCTTGGATTTTTTATGAATGCTGCCATCGACCAACAATGTGAATATTACATCAAAGAAAACGGATTAGAAAAAGAAGTTGAAGCTAAAATTGCTGCAATATACAAACAAAAAGGAACCACAAGACCTAAATACCAAGGCGATTTACCTGAAGGAAATAATGGTTTGGGTTTACTACTTTTAGGAGTAACAGGCGATTTAGTTTTGTCATTATCAATTTATAATGAAATTAAAATCAGAACACTTTCGCAAGTTCGTGGAACCGTTCAAGCTGATATTTTAAAAGAAGATCAAGCACAAAATACCTGTATTTTTTCTACAGAATTTGCCCTTCGTTTGATGGGCGATGTGCAAGAATATTTTATAAAAAACAATGTAAGAAACTTTTATTCGGTTTCTATTTCAGGTTATCACATTGCAGAAGCAGGGGCAAACCCAATTTCGCAATTGGCATTTACACTTTCTAATGGCTTCACTTACGTGGAATATTATCTAAGTCGTGGAATGGATATTAACGATTTTGGACCAAATTTATCTTTCTTTTTCTCGAATGGAATTGACCCTGAATATGCAGTTATTGGTCGTGTGGCTCGTAAAATTTGGGCGAAAGCGATGAAAAATAAATACGGTGCGAATGAAAGAGCGCAAATGTTGAAATACCACATTCAAACATCTGGACGTTCTTTGCACGCTCAAGAAATAGATTTCAATGACATTCGTACTACGTTACAAGCTTT
>CANINJ010000182.1 GCA_947468985.1 Bacteroidota bacterium | reverse complement strand
GCAAGCAACAAGGCTATTTTAATTATCTTCACGGAATTATGCTTTCTCAAACAAATTTGATTCAAGCGGAGAAGTATTTCAAGAAAGCAATTGAATTAGGATTGTCAATGGATATGGATTTAGCCGTTGCAAAATTGAATTTGGCTGGTGTTGCAATGACAAGAAGAAGAAAATTGGAAGCGACGACTTTGTTGAATGAAGCTAAAAAATTAGACAAGCAAAATATGCTTAAAGATCAAATCGTAATGATGAAAGATCAGTTGAAAAAAATGTAATCTTAATTGTTTTATAAAAAAACACCATCAGTTTTTAAATTGATGGTGTTTTTTTTACAACGGTATTTCAATACTATATTTCTTTTTGTTCTTATTCTCCAATTTAGAATCTCGTAACCAAGGATTGTAAATCTTCAAGATTTTATAATTAATCCCTTGACTAATTGCCAAATCAGCCAAATTATTTACGGTACTATCAATTTCTATTTTTCGGGTTGGAAATAGTTCGTATAATTCTTGTTTTGGAATAGCAAATCCAAATTTCTCTGGGTTTTTCATAATTTCCTTTAATGCCAATATTCTAAAGACATAACGCGAAGTCTCATCATTTAACAATAAATCATAGTAATTACTGACTTTTTGAATTTCAATTTGCTTGTTAACACCTGTCATACCTCCGTTATAGGAAGCAGCTGCCAAAGTCCAAGAACCAAATTTTTCTTTTGCAGCCAATAAATATTTACATGCCGCTTCAGTTGATTTCTCCAAATGGTATCGCTCGTCAACACAATCGTTCACTTCCATTCCTTTTTCCTTAGCCGTTTCGGGCATAAATTGCCATACCCCTCTTGCTCCTGAACCTGAAACTGCATTTATCAAAGCACTTTCAATTACAGCTAAATACTTAAAATCATCAGGAACTCCATTTTTTTTCAAAATAGGTTCAATAATTGGAAATGCACGATTCGCTCTTTTAATAATTAATATAGTCGACGCATGTAAATTGGCATTAACTAACAATTCACGATCAAAACGCTCGTTAACATCTGCAATGTTTAAAGGCGTATTTTCTCCTGCAAAATCAGTTGCCGTTGGATAATAAAAAGCGGTTCCTTCGTGGGTAATTATATTTTTATTTTCATTAGAAATAGCAAATATTGAAATGCCACTTACTATAATAATTGAGGTAATTATACCTGCTTTCTTAATCCAATTCATTTTATATATTTTAATAGTGTAAACCTACAAAAATCAAATTGATTCTACTTCTTGTCCCAAAATTATTTTAGGCAAATTGGCATTAAACCATTTAAATTTACTCAAAATCATTATGTGCGTTCCGCCTTTTACAACAATGCATTTTTCAATGTTTTTTATCGGAAAAACTTCATCTGCATCTCCATGAATATGAATTGTACCACTCTCGATAGTAGTTCTATCCCACAAAATTATTTTTTCAATTGCCCAATCTAAATATTTTTTATCTCGAACAGAAAGAAACTTTTGATATAGTTTTATTCTTTGATTGAACTTATCGCCAAAAGAAAACTTAGCTAAATTTTCAATATTTGAAATCAAATTTGTCGGTAAAAGCTTATAAGCCTTTGTTGTTTTAGCAACCTTAAAAGTTGTTGGGAATTCCAAATTAGTTTTTACACTAGAAATAATAATCACCTTTCTAACATCCAAAAAATTAGCCATTTCTTGAACTAAAATTCCACCAAAAGAAACACCAATTAACACTGGGTTTTTATGCGTCACTTTTTTAGAAATTCTTTCTGCATATTCTGATAAAGATTCATTGGCTTCAGGTATTTCCCATTCCAAAAGAATCATATCAAAAAGAGCAACAGGAAGAGCAATTCTTTCAAAAATAGAAGAACTTGCCGCTAATCCTGGCATAAAATAAACTGGAATTTTACTCATTTAAAATGTTTTAACGCTCTAAAACTGAAACAATAGAAAATTATCACGAAATTTGTATAAAATTAAATCATTAATTGGAAATAAAATCAGTTTCCTTTTTAATTATGAATAAATTATGACAACCCAATTATACAAAGCTTCAGAACGTGGAACCGCAAATTTCGGATGGTTAAACGCCAATTACTCCTTCTCTTTTGCTAATTATTTCAATCCACAAAGAATACAATTTGGAATGCTACGCGTTTTAAATGATGATACAATTGCTGCAGGCATGGGTTTCGGAACACATCCTCACGAAAACATGGAAATCATTACCATTCCACTTGAAGGCGCTTTGAAGCACCAAGACAGTATGGGAAATGAAGGCACAATAAGCTATGGAGAAGTTCAAGTTATGAGTGCTGGAACTGGAATCCAACATTCTGAAGTCAATGCAAGTGCAACAGAGCAATTAAAATTATTGCAATTGTGGGTTTTTCCAGACACCGAAAATGTAACCCCAAGATACGAGCAAAAGTCTTTTGACCTTGAAAAAAATATAAACTCATTTGTAAATATTGTTTCACCAAAGGATTCAAATGATGGAAATGCACTTTGGGTTCACCAAAAAACTTTTTTTAATTTAGGTGTTTTTGAAAGTGGCAAAACGAATTACAAACTAAACTTCGCCAATAATAGCGTATATTTGTTTCTAATTGAGGGTGAAATTGTAGTTGATAATCAGATATTAACTACAAAAGATGCCTTAGGAATATCAAATTTTAGTGAATTTGATATTGAAATTAATCAAAAAGCCAAGATTCTAATAATTGAAGTACCAGCCAAATAATCAAACTAACTTTATGGAAGCGGAAATTATGGAAATTAAAGACAATGCATTTTCAAGACAATTCGAAACTTTTTTAGATGGAAAAATGATTGCATTAGAATATTCTTTTCAAGAGAAAAAAATATTTCTAACAAAAATCCAAACACCTGATAATTTTGACAATGAAGCTTTTATAAACGATTTCCTGAAAAACATTATGGAAATTGCCTACGAAAGAAAACTAAAAGTAGTACCCATTTTACCTAAAATAGCCGTTTTTTTTAGAAAAAATACTACATATAAAGATTTGTTACCACCAGGGATTAAGATATAGTTTTACTTTTCAAAAACTCCAATCTCACACTCCCGTCTTCATCAATTTTGGTAAGATTAATTTTATGCAAAGTATTCACTAATTCAGGGTTCCAAGGGGTTTTTACTTTTACATAATTTTCTGTAAAACCATGAATATAACCACCTTTATTTTCACTTTCAAAAAGAACAATTCGGTTGGTTCCAAGCTGACTTTCATAAAAAGCACGGCGTTTTTTTACAGATAATCCACGTAACATTTTACTTCTTTTGGCGCGAACATTTGCAGGAACAACTCCTTCCATATCGGCAGCTTCAGTATTATCACGTTCGGAATAGGTAAAAACATGCAAATAAGAAATATCCATTTCATTCAAAAAATGATAAGTTTCAAGAAAATGTTCGTCTGTTTCGCCAGGAAAACCAACAATTACATCTACACCAATACAAGCGTGAGGCATCACTTCTCGAATTTTATTCACACGCTCCGTATACACTTCTCGCAAATAACGTCGCTTCATTAATTTCAAAATTTCATTGCTTCCTGATTGTAACGGAATATGAAAATGAGGAACAAAAGTCCTACTTTTAGAAACAAAATCAATTGTTTCATTTTTTAATAAATTAGGCTCAATCGACGAAATTCGCAAGCGTTCAATTCCTTCTATTTTATCCAATTCTTGAACCAACTCTAAAAAAGTATGCTCGTGTTTTTTATTTCCAAATTCTCCTTTTCCATAATCCCCAATATTCACACCCGTCAAAACTATTTCCTTGATGTTTTGCTCCGAAATTTCCTTTGCATTTTTCAATACATTTTCTAATGCATCACTTCTCGAAATCCCACGTGCCAAAGGAATTGTACAATACGTACATTTATAATCACACCCATCTTGAACCTTTAAAAATGCCCGAGTTCTATCCCCAATCGAGTAACTTCCAACATAAAAATCAGCCTCAGAAATCTCACAAGAATGCACTTCACCCATGTCGTTTTTGGACAAATCATTAATATAATCGGTAATTTTAAACTTTTCTGTAGCGCCCAAAACCAAATCCACACCATCCACATTTGCCAATTCCTCAGGCTTCAATTGCGCATAACAACCCACCGCAGCAACAAACGCTTTATCATTCAATTTCATAGCTTTACGCACCACCTGCTTGAATTGTTTGTCCGCATTTTCAGTCACAGAACACGTATTTATCACATAAATATCGGCAACTTCTTCAAAATCGACACGGTCAAAACCTTCCTCCGTGAAATTTCTCGCAATCGTAGAAGTCTCCGAAAAATTCAGCTTGCAACCCAAGGTGTAAAAAGCAACTTTTTTTCTATCCGTCATATTTGTTTTATTTGGGCAAATCCCTTTGGGTCGG
>CANINJ010000181.1 GCA_947468985.1 Bacteroidota bacterium | reverse complement strand
ATTTTAAATTTCCATAAGACATTTGATTCAACCAATAATTTAAAATTTATAATTCAAAATTTAAAATAATTATGAAAACAGCCTATATCGTAAAAGCATACAGAACCGCCGTTGGGAAAGCACCAAAAGGCGTATTTAGATTCAAGCGTCCAGATGAATTGGCAGCCGAAACAATTCAGTTTATGATGAATGAATTGCCCGATTTCGACAAAAAACGCATTGATGATGTGATGGTTGGAAACGCAATGCCAGAAGCCGAACAAGGATTAAATATGGGACGATTAATTTCCTTAATGGGATTGAAAATCGAAGATGTTCCGGGTGTAACGGTCAATAGATACTGCGCTTCAGGATTAGAAACTATAGGAATGGCTACAGCTAAAATCCAGTCGGGAATGGCAGATTGTATCATTGCTGGCGGTGCAGAAAGTATGAGTTTTATTCCAATGGGAGGCTACAAACCAACACCAGATTATGCGGTTGCAAAAGCGGGAAATGAGGATTATTATTGGGGAATGGGTTTGACAGCCGAAGCGGTTGCTAAACAATATAATATATCGAGAATTGACCAAGATGAGTTTGCTTATAATTCACATTTGAAAGCTTTGAAAGCGCAATCGGAAGGAAAATTCGACAAACAAATTGTTCCGATAACTGTGGAACAAACTTTCATCAATGAAAATGGCAAAAAAGAAACCAAATCATATATAGTCAATAAAGATGAAGGTCCAAGAGCGGGAACTTCGGTGGAAGCATTGGCAGCATTACGACCTGTTTTCGCTGCTGATGGAAGTGTAACCGCTGGAAATTCTTCACAAATGAGCGATGGAGCAGCTTTCGTTTTAATAATGAGTGAAGAAATGGTCAAAGAATTGAACCTCACTCCTATTGCCCGTTTGGTAAATTTTGCTTCGGCGGGAGTTGAACCCAGAATTATGGGAATTGGGCCAGTAAAAGCGATTCCAAAAGCTCTAAAACAAGCAGGATTACAATTAAAAGATATTGATTTAATCGAATTGAATGAAGCCTTTGCATCACAATCATTAGCAGTAATTCGGGAATTGGGATTGAATCCTGATATCGTAAATGTGAATGGTGGCGCCATAGCTATGGGACATCCTCTTGGTTGTACAGGTGCAAAATTGTCTGTTCAACTATTCGACGAAATGAAACTAAGAGGAAATAAATATGGAATTGTGAGTATGTGTGTGGGAACTGGACAGGGAAGTGCGGGGATTTATGAATTACTATAATTTATTTTAAATGATGAATTTTAAATTTTAAATTTGATGAAAGAGAATATTATTGTTACGAAAACTTTTGATTTTGCATTATCAGTAGTGAATCTTTTTGTTCAACTAAAAAAAGAAAATGAATTCATTATTTCTAAACAAATATTAAGATCAGCCACAAGTATTGGAGCTAATGTCGAAGAAGCAATTGCAGCACAATCCAGAAAAGATTTTATTCATAAGATGTCAATTGCATCTAAAGAAGCTAGAGAGACAAAATATTGGTTACGATTACTAGAAAAATCAAACCTAACATCAATTTCAATGACTAATTATATAATTGAAATCGAACATATATTAAACATAATTACCAAAATAATAAAAACTTCTCAGGAAGCCCAGTCCAAAATAATTTAAAATTTATAATTTAAAATTCAAAATAATGGATATTAAAACAAGAGGAGGTCAATTCCTTGTAAAAGAGACAAAATGTGAAGATATTTTCACACCAGAAGATTTCAATGAAGACCAAATCATGATGCGTGATTCGGTTAAGGAGTTTGTGGACAAAGAAATTTGGCCCAACAAAAGCCGATTTGAAAATAAAGATTACGCTCTTACCGAAGAAACTATGAAGAAAGCGGGGGACTTAGGTTTTCTGAGTATCGCAGTTCCAGAATCTTATGGTGGAATGGGAATGGGATTTGTTGATACAGTTTTGGTTTGCGATTATATTTCGGGTGCAACAGGTTCGTTTTCAACGGCTTTTGGAGCACATACTGGAATTGGAACAATGCCAATTACTTTATACGGAACAGAAGAACAAAAACAAAAATACGTTCCAAAACTCGCTTCTGGCGAATGGTTTGGAGCATATTGCTTGACAGAACCAGGCGCAGGATCTGATGCCAATTCGGGGAAAACAAAAGCTGTTTTATCGGAAGATGGAACGCATTATAAAATCACAGGAGGAAAAATGTGGATTTCTAACGCCGGTTTTTGCTCGTTATTCATTGTTTTTGCACGTATTGAAAATGATAAAAACATTACTGGTTTCATTATCGAAAATGATGCCAGTAATGGAATTTCAATGGGTGAAGAAGAACACAAATTAGGAATTCGTGCTTCTTCAACGCGTCAGGTTTTCTTTAATGACACCGTTGTACCTATTGAAAATATGCTTTCTGAAAGAGGAAATGGTTTCAAAATTGCCATGAATGCTTTGAATGTAGGAAGAATAAAATTGGCGGCAGCCTGCTTAGATGCGCAAAGAAGAGTTACTTCTGGAGCTATTAAATATGCTAACGAAAGAATTCAATTTAATACTCCAATTGCACAATTTGGGGCTATTCGCTATAAATTAGCAGAAATGGCAACTTCTTGTTATGCAGGAGAAAGCGCTACTTATAGAGCTTCAAAAGATATTGAAGACCGAATTCACGCCCGTGAAGCAGAGGGAACAACGCATCAGGAAGCAGAACTCAAAGGAGTGGAAGAATATGCTATTGAATGTTCGATTCTAAAAGTAGCTGTTTCTGAAGATGTTCAAAATTGTGCTGACGAGGGAATTCAAATTTTTGGTGGAATGGGTTTTTCCGAAGATACTCCGATGGAAAGTGCTTGGCGTGACGCTAGAATTGCTCGTATTTATGAAGGTACAAATGAAATAAATCGAATGCTTTCGGTGGGAATGTTGATTAAAAAAGCAATGAAAGGCCACGTTGATTTATTAGGTCCTGCTTCGAAAGTACAAGAAGAATTGATGGGAATTCCATCATTTGAAACCCCTGATTATTCTGAATTATTTGCCGAAGAAAAAGAAATGATTGGCAAATTGAAAAAAGCATTCCTAATGGTAGCAGGTGGAGCAGTTCAAAAATACGGTCCCGATTTAGATGCACATCAACAATTATTGATGGCAGCTGCCGATATGTTAATTGAAATTTACATGGCCGAAAGTACTATTCTTAGAACTGAAAAAACATCCAAAAAAGTGAGTGAAGATAAAATTCAGGAACAAATTGCAATGGCCAAATTATACTTATATAAAGCCGTTGATATTATCTATCTAAAAGGGAAAGAAAGCATTATTTCTTTTGCTGAAGGTGATGAACAACGCATGATGTTAATGGGATTGCGCCGATTTACTAAATATACCAATATGCCAAATATTGTTGGTTTAAGAGAAGTTATTACATCCAAATTAGTGGAGAAAAATGAATATTGTTTCTAAAATATAAAGCTAGTTATTGTTTTTTGGTTAAAAAGTCACTTTGTATTCATTTGCAAAGTGATTTTTTTTATAAAAAAGCTACAAATTTTAATATAACATTAAGTTATTTAAACTCGATTTATAAGAATTTATACCTAATTTTAATAAAAATTAAATTTCTAATTATGAAAAAAATAATCGTCTCAATCGCAATAATTATTGCTGTAATTATTGGTTGTAAAACCAATTCTTCAAATGGTGTTTCAAATAAATTAAACGTAACTTTTGAACCGAAAAGCAATAGTAATGTTAGTGGCTCAGGGGTTTTTACAGAAAAAAACGGTCAGGTTACTTTTACAGCCAATTTCAAAGGATTAAAACCTGGAATTCACGCAATTCACATTCACGAAAAATCAGATTGTACCGCTGCTGACGGAAGTTCTGCAGGCGGACATTGGAATCCAACATTCAAAAAACACGGAAAATTGGGTGAAGGAGAAGCGCACAAAGGCGATATTGGGAATTTTACAACTGATGAATTTGGTGTCGGAACAATCACTATTACAACTTCAGAATGGTGTATTGGGTGCGGCGATGCTACCAAAGATATTGTTGGAAAAGGTTTAATTGTGCATCAAGGACCCGATGATTACGTAACGCAACCTTCTGGAAATTCAGGAGCAAGAGTAGCGTGTTCAGCAATTATCAAGTAAAAATTAATTTAGTGTAAAACGCTTCATTAATGCTTGAAAATATATAAATTTGTTGCTCTAATTCGAAGCAATGATAAACCCATCAGCAACCGGCTGGATTGATAAATTTTTTTTAGATCAAAAATCTTTAACGAATCCTGTTATTGAAAATCCTGACTTTTTTTATTCAAAAGTTCGAGATACAGGCTTTATCTATGGCTATATAATTTCATTGCAAACGCCTGTTTTTGTTGACAATAAAGGTTGGACGGAAGATGAAATTACCAAGATTGCCTTATTGAATACTTTGTTTGGCGTTTACAAAATTACAACTCTTGAAACCAATCCTGAGAAATACATTTCTAAAGTTT
>CANINJ010000180.1 GCA_947468985.1 Bacteroidota bacterium | reverse complement strand
TCAATGAATTCTGGTTGCAATTTCCACTTCGCATCAGGATTTCTTTTTAGAACTCCTAAACCGCTACAAGGGGCGTCAATCAAAACTCGATCCGCTTTTTCTTGTAGTTTTTTGATTACTTTAGTAGAATCAATAATCTTATATTCAATATTGAAAGCGCCATTTCTTTTGGCACGTAATTTCAATTGTTTTAATTTGCTTTCATACAAATCCATTGCAATCAATTGCCCTTTGTTTTCCATCAATGAAGCCAAATGCAAGGTTTTTCCTCCCGCTCCAGCGCAAGTATCAACAACTCTCATTCCAGGTTTTACATCTAAAAAAGCAGCAACTAATTGTGAATTGGCATCTTGAACTTCAAACATTCCTGCTTTGAATGCGTCGGTCATAAAAACATTGGCTCTTTCTTTAAGAACCAACGCATCGGGCTGGTCTTTCAAAAAAGTAGTTTCAATATTCAAATCCATTAAAAGTGCGTGCAATTTTTCGCGAGTTGTATTTAAGGTATTTACTCTCAAAATTACTTTTGCAGGTTGGTTTTGAGCAGCAATTTCTGTCGCCCAAACTTTTTCTCCCAATTCTTTCACGCCCAATTCATCCATCCAATCCGGAATAGATTCTTTCAAAGCTCTAATTTTTGATAATTCATCAAAACGACCTTTGATTTTGCGTTCTGGTGTTCCTTCTAATTGTCTCCAATCAGGAATTGGATAACCACGCAATACCGCCCAAACAGAAAACATTCTCCAAATATTATCTCTATCAAATGGTTCTTTTACTTCTGCAATTTCTGCATATAATCGTTTCCAACGCACCACTTCATAAATGGTTTCAGCAACGAATTTACGATCGGAACTTCCCCATCGTTTGTCTTTTTTTAACGCTCTTGCCACCACTTTATCGGCATATTCTCCTTCGTTGAAAATCGCATTTAAAGAATCGATTGTGGTGTAAACTAAATTTCTGTGTAATCTCATTATTATTAATTGAGGTGCAAAGGTACAGCTTTTTTTCAAAAGGATTTTGTCCAATTTTGATTGGTGCTATTCTATTAAATGCAAAAAATCCTAATCTTTCGATTAGGATTTTTTGTTTTTACCGTTTTTAAATCGAACGTTTTCTACAACCTGAATTTTTGGTGTCGCTCGATTTGAATTTTGTTTTTTAAAGGGTTTCTTAGCCACAGGACTTTTCGCTGGACTTTGGTCGCCTCTGGATTTTTCCTCATCGTGATTTCCTGATTTCACTTCTGTTTTGTTTTTGTTCAAAACATCAGAAGGATTTTTAGGGTTTTCTTTGGTTCCACGCAAGTGCAAAACCAATGCATTTAGGAAATTACGCAACACTTGGTCGCCACATTCCATATAATTTTCGTGGTCTTCGGCACGGAAAAAAGCACCCAATTCTGATTTTGTAATTCTAAAATCTACCAATTCTAAAATCTCTACTATTTGGTCATCCCGAAGCATCAAGGCTACTCGAAGTTTTTTCAGGATATCGTTATTTGTCATTTTCATTTGAAACATTTTTGCAAATATAATTATAATGCTGCTCTAATAGTAGATTATGAGTAAATAATCTGAGCCAATGTTTATTTTTATAACTATTTATTATAATTTAGCGCTCGGAAAATAATAGCTACCAAATTACTTATAAAGATGACAAGAATTGAAGTTTTAAATGCACTGATTAAGAAAAAAGACGTACAAAATTACCTAGAAATAGGCGTAAACAGAGGTAAATGTCTGTTTAATATTGTGGGTACAAAAAAACGTTTTGGTGTAGATCCATTCTTTAATTTTAGCTTATGGAAAAAAGTAAGAGCTTGTATTTTAAATCCTCACACGCTTAAAAATGATTATTTTGAAGTGACAAGTGATACTTTTTTTGAAGAAAATAAAGCGCTTTTAGAAGCTAACATTCTTGATTTGGCTTTTATTGACGGACTTCATACCTACGGACAATCACTAAATGATACTTTAAATACACTTAAATATCTTGATAATAATGGCGTTATCGTTTTGCACGATTGCAATCCTTTAGATGAATTAGCCGCCTATCCATCAAATTCAATTGATGATGCTCGTGCAGATTTAGAAAACCATAAAGACTGGAAAAACATTTGGAATGGTGATGTTTGGAAAACAATTGTTTACATCAAAAAGAACCACCCAGAACTTTCAGCTTTTGTTTTGAATACCGATCACGGTTTGGGTTTTGTGTATAAAAAACCACAAGGCGAACTTCCAGAAGTGTACAAATCGATTGATAATGTAGATACTTTAGACTATTCTTTTTTAGCGCAGCACCGAGAGGAATTGTTGGATTTGAAACCAGTATCTTACTTTAAAACAGTTTTAAATACGCTTTAAATATTTAACCACGTATAGACTTTCTCAAAGTTATCGCGCCATAATTTCTCATTATGTTGCCCGCCTTTGATGATTCTTTTCCGAGTTAAATGCATGCAACTGCACCGAATATCTGAAACTAAGACTTCCATTTTGTTGACATCGGGAACCATTTCTGGGCTTTCATTGTCACCACAAAGGAAGTAGATTTTTGAATTTAGTGTTTTAGTTTTCTTCGTCAAATCAAAAATCTCGGGATTAATCCAAAACGCAGGCGAAAAAACTCCCGCTTTACCAAATACTTTTGGGTATTTCAGCAGTGCATAATAGGAAATTAAACCTCCCAAAGAGCTTCCCATAATAATAGTATTCGTAGCATTGGTTTTGGTGCGATAGGTAGCATCTATCTTTGGTTTCAATGTTTTTACGATAAATTCCAAGTAGTTGTCTCCATTTCCGCCACCTCGTTTTTCATTTTTATAGGGCGTTAATTCGTCAATTCTTTTTTCATTTCCGTGCTCAATTCCAACCACGATTACTTGCGCTTTTAAACTGTCTAATTTTTCGTCAATGTTCCATTCGCTGGCATAAGCAGTTTCGGCATCAAATAAATTTTGTGCGTCGTGCATATAAATTACAGGATATTTCTTTTTTGAAGAGGCATATTCCTTTGGCAAATACAACCATATTTTCTTTGTGCCATGAAGTTGTGGTGCCTCAATGGTAAATGTTGATACTTGTTTTGATGCCGTACTTTGCTGAGAGAACACTGAACTAGTTACAAATAATAATATATAAAAGAAGGCTATTTTACGAGTCATTTTTTTGATTTTAAATATTACACCAACTGCTCCTGCAATTTCTTTATCACATCTCTCAATTTTGCGGCTTGCATAAAATCTAAATCTTTTGCAGCTTTTTCCATCGCTTTTCTGTTTTCACGGATGCGCTTTTCAATTTCAGGTTTCGATAAATATTCAGGAATGGGCTCGGCAGCGAAATTCAGAGTGTGTCCTAATTCAAATTCTACCAATTTATTTTTGGTGAAAGCGCTGTCGATTTTCTTGTTCAATGCCTGTGGAACTTGGTTATTCTCGGTATTGAAATTAATTTGCTTGGTGCGTCGGTAATTGGTTTCGTCGATGGTTTTATGCATACTTGCCGTGATTTTATCGGCATACATAATGGCTTTTCCATTGAGATTTCTAGCGGCACGACCAATGGTTTGTGTCAAAGATCGGTGACTTCTTAGAAATCCTTCTTTGTCGGCATCCAAAATAGCAACTAGGGAAACTTCGGGTAAATCCAAGCCTTCACGAAGTAAATTGACACCTATCAATACATCAAAAATTCCTTTTCGTAAATCCTGCATGATTTCAATTCGCTCCAACGTATCGACATCAGAATGTATGTAACGGCAACGAATACTGACTTTCGTCAAATATTTAGCCAATTCCTCTGCCATTCTTTTGGTTAATGTGGTTACCAAAACGCGTTCGTCCAACTCGCAACGCAATTGAATTTCTTCAATCAAATCATCAATCTGATTCAGACTTGGGCGCACTTCTATGACGGGATCCAGCAAGCCTGTTGGGCGAATAACTTGTTCCACATAGACACCATCACAGCGTTGCAATTCATAATCGGCGGGGGTTGCCGACACATAAATGACTTGGTTTTGCATTGCTTCAAACTCTTCAAATTTCAACGGTCGGTTGTCCATTGCTGCGGGAAGTCGGAAACCATAATCAACCAAATTCACTTTTCGACTTCTATCGCCGCCATACATCGCGTGAACTTGCGAAAGCGTTACGTGGCTTTCATCAACAACCATCAGGAAATCTTTAGGGAAATAATCCAACAAACAAAAAGGGCGTGTTCCTGCCAATCGTCCGTCTAAATAACGAGAATAATTCTCAATTCCTGAGCAATAACCGAGTTCGCGAATCATTTCTAAATCGAAATTGGTTCGTTCTTCTAAGCGTTTTGCTTCCAAATGTTTGCCAATTTCTTTGAAATAATCGACTTGTTTGACCAAATCTTGTTGGATTTCCCAAATCGCATTTTGCAATACATCGGGCGAAGTCACAAACATGTTCGCAGGATAAATTGTCAGTTGTTCAAATTTCTCAACTACTTGCGATGTTTTTATATCAAAACTTTCTATTTCTTCAATT
>CANINJ010000179.1 GCA_947468985.1 Bacteroidota bacterium | reverse complement strand
AGAATAGTCGGCTTCAATTTCGTTATTGGCGGCTCCGATATTTCGAATTATAAAATTCCCATTGGTGTCTGGATTATAGGTATAAGTATTGTTTGCCCGAGCATTATTTGGATATAAGTGAGCATTGTAAACGCCATTATTGGAGTCAACTCTTCCTACATAATTATTTGCAGCACGGATGTCTTTGTTTTCAAAATAAAGAAATTCGTTTCCAGCCCAAAATTGTGTTTCGGAGTCGTATTTATAAATCAAATCGTTGCCAATGGTGTACATCGGTTTTATATTGGTAATTGCTTCATTGAATTTTCCGTTTTGAAGCAAAAGCACTTTTACATTTTGAAGTGGACTTTGAAATAAAAGGGAAGGTGATTTTATAGAAAAATCGATGTTTTGTTTGAAATCTATTGCATTTAACGTTCGTGCTCTTTTAACTTGCATTTGAACAGAAACCAAATTTTCATAGAGTAAAAACTTTCTTGAAAAAACAACTTCTTTGTCCTCATTTAGTATTTTTAGCATGTAATTTCCGCTTACTAAAAACTGGGTATTCTTGCTTGGAAATGATAAATTGTAATGAGAAAATAGTTGTAAAGTATTTAGCGAATTGGTATAATCTTGAATCCGCAAACCATCAAAGCCTCTTAAATACTCATTTTTTGATAAATCTGAAGGTTTCCAATCGTAATTGCAATGTATAATTTCATAATAGTAATTGGCTTCGTTTCCATATAAATCATCAAACTGTAATTGGAAGGAATCGTTTAAGCTAAAAACTGGAATTGCATTTTGTCCGTTTTGAACAAAGGAAACGGTTTTGATATTAAAAGGAGGTTCAACTTCCTTTTCCGCTTGAGCAAAAGTTGCAACTGAGATAAATAAAAAGAAAATTTTTAATAAAAAGGCTTTCGACATAATTGTAAATTTTACTTTGTAAATATAATAAAAAGAACAATTGAAACGAATACTTGTTTTAGTGATGAAAAACCAGGTGCTATTTAAAACAAACAGGAATAATTTCGCCTTTCGCTAAGCAATATTTTTCTACTAATTCGGGTGTGATTTTGGTTGTATAATCTTCTTCAACAACTGTAAAACCAATACTTCGTAATTTGTCAAAATAATCACGGCCATAAATCCGAACGTGGTCGTATTGTCCGAAAATGGCTGCACGCTCTTTTTGATTGGTGATAGAATCATCGGAAAAAGTGGATGCTCGAGACAACTCTTGTGGTATTTGGAAAATTCCCATTCCGCCAGGTTTTAAAACACGATACAATTCTTGCATTGCTTTTGTGTCGTCTGGAATGTGTTCCAATACGTGATTACACAAAATAATATCATAGGAATTATCTCCAAACGGTAAATTGCAAATGTCCGCTTTTACGTCGGCTAGTGGTGAAAACAAATCGGTTGTGGTGTAATTAATGTTTTTTTGATTCCGAAATAATTTGTAAAATGCTTGTTCTGGAGCAAAATGCAAGACCTCTTTTTTTTCTAATGAAGTAAAAAAATCGGTTTCATTATTTAAATATAACCACAATAATCGATGTCTTTCTAATGAAAGTGTGCTTGGTGAAAGGACATTATTGCGTTGGTTGCCATATCCATACGGCAAAAACATCTTAAAACTTTTTCCGTCAATTGGATCTGTAAAAGTGGTTCCTTTTAATATAAAAGCTAAAATAGGACGTGCAACATAACTCAATCGGATTAGGATTGGTCGGGGAATGGTATTGAGGATTAATTTAAAAACTTTCTTCATTGTTTATATTACAAATGGCTCTCTTCTAAACTCATCTTCTTCATTGCTTACAATTCCCAAAGCTTCATAAACATACGCAAATGTAGAAAGCAATTCTGGTTTTCCGTCAATAATAGCTACATCGTGTTCAAAATGGGCGCTTGGTTTTCCGTCGGCAGTTAGAATTGTCCAACCGTCTTTTAATTGTTTTATATTTTTGGTTCCCATATTAATCATAGGTTCAATGGCAACAACCATTCCTTCAACAAACATTTTACCGCGACCTCGTTTTCCATAGTTTGGCATTTCTGGATCTTCGTGCATTTTTTGCCCCAATCCGTGCCCAACCAATTCTCGAACTACACCGTAACCATGAGATTCTGTATATTTTTGAATTGCATTTCCAACATCTTCAACGCGATTCCCAAGTTTGAATTCGCGAATACCAACATATAATGATTCTTTTGTAACTTGTAATAATTTTTTTGTTTCAGGAGCCACGTCGCCAATCTCGAACGAGTAAGCATGATCTCCGTGGTATCCGTTTTTGAACGCGCCACAATCGACTGAAATTACATCGCCACTTTCAAGCGGAATATCGTTTGGAATTCCGTGAACAACCTGGGCATTTGGACTCATACAAAGCGAATTCGGAAAGCCATACAAACCAAGAAAACTTGGTACTGCACCTTGATCACGAATAAACTCTTCTGCAAGTTTGTCTAAATATAAAGTAGTCACTCCAGGTTTAATTTCCCGAGCAATCATTCCTAATGTTTTTGAAACTATAAGTGCGCTTTCACGCATTAATTCTATTTCTTCTCTTGTTTTTACAATAATCATAATGCCTTTTTCAGATTGCAAAAATACAATTTTATTATTTAATCAGGATTGGCAATAATTTTAAAAAGTTCTGAATTTGAAATGTAAAATTTGTTTTCTAATGTTATTTGTGAAAGTTTTGCCGCTACTAAATTGTTTTCACGAGTATTAATTAAAAAAAGAGCGCTTTCTCCAAATAGAAATAATCGTTCTTCAGATTTTAGCATTATGCCATTGTCTTCCACCAAGGATTTTGCTAATTTCATTTGTTTCAAAAAGGAATTAATTTCAATTTTTTGAGCCGTTAATTTATTTTGTAACTGCACTTTTTCAAAATCCAATACAAATTTTGTTTCCTGAATTTTGTATTTCGCAAGTTTCAAATTTCCCCGTTCTTTTCTAAGAAATAAAGGAAAATAAAAATCCAAGCCAATTTTGTAATCGTTGAATTGATAGTTTTCTATGTAACTTGGTTCTGATAAATACGAATATCCAATATCAATCTTAGGCAGTAATAAATTGGCTTTTAATTTTCTTTCTATATTTAAGATGTCTATTTTGTTTTGAAGCGCATTTATTTTTGGATGTGTGTTTATTGAAAAATCATTACTCATTAAATCATTTGTTTTTAATGTTTCTTGGATAGTAAATTCAAGTTGAATTTCAGGAATGATTTCTTCCGTAAGCTCCATTGGAATATTATTTTCCAACCACAAAAAATTAGACAACTCCAATTTTGCTTTAATTAGTTTTAACTTAGAATCTTCTAAACTAAGCAATCTGTTTTTTACAATAATACCCGCTTCAATGCTATCAATTGCAGATTTGTCTCCTTGTTGAATTAATGTCTGAATTCCTTTCATGCGAATTTCTGCATTGGTTTTGTATTCTTCATACAATTGAAATTCATTATACGTTTTCTTCCAATTAAAATAGGCAACTGAGGCTTCGTAAAGTATGCCAATAGCTTGAATTTTCCTTTCGGATTGGCTCAATTGCATTTGGATTTTTGCTTTTCTAATATCTGCCATTCTTTGGTTAATCAATAATCCTTGACCAAGTGGAACTGTTATTCCTAAAGATGTCAATCCTTGATTTGGAATTGTGTTTTCAGGGTTTAGATAAATTCCTTCACTATTGTCAAATCCTGCTTTTATCTCAATTCCATACCAAGTTGGAATCTTGAAACTACTGTTTAAAATAGAGTAATATTCTTTGTTTTTAAACTGTTTTTTTGTGAAATCGACTTCTATTTTAGGGTCAAATCCACCCCTTGCAATCATCAAATTTACCTGCGCTTTATTGATTTCTAAATTGGCATTTTTCACTAATGGATGGAATTTTTTTACATATCCAATAAACTCATTATAATTAAGTTCATTAGAAACTGTGTTTTGACCATTGGCAATTATTCCAATAAACAGAAATAGTATAAGTATTTTTTTCATTATTTTTTCTCTTTAGCGACAGAAGTTGTGGGCTTATAATAGTTGGGTGGAAATCCGTTGAGCGATCTCCATAATTCAAACCAAACGGGCACATTGTGTAAAAGTGCAATAGTTTTTGCGCCAGAACCAATACTTAATTGTTTTGGCCATTTATTTTCGCTATTATCTGGTGCAATTAATACTCTGTATTTTCCATTTTCACTAATAAAATTTTCTATGGCTACTATTTTACCTCCAAAAGTTCCATAAGAAATATCTGGCCAACCTGAAAAAACAATTGTTGGCCAACCATCGAACCAAACTCGAACCTTTTCACCTTTAGAAATCAATGGTAAATCTATTGGGTTTACATACGTTTCAACAGCGATGTCATAATTTAAAGGCATAATCGTGACAATTGGAGTTCCTTCCTTTATAGTTTCGCCAATTCCCGATTGCAAAGCCCTATTTATATAGCCACTTTGGGATGCTTTAATGTAGTACATTCCGTTCCGGATGCTATAATTTGCATATTGATTTTCTAATTTATTTACTTGCGCTTCGGTGTCAAATTGATT
>CANINJ010000178.1 GCA_947468985.1 Bacteroidota bacterium | reverse complement strand
GTGATATTCTTGCAGAAATTGAAACAGATAAAGCTACAATGGAATTTGAATCTTTCAATTCTGGTACGCTTTTATATATTGGAATTAAAGAAGGAGAATCAGCTCCTTGTGATTCTTTATTAGCTATTATTGGAAAAGAAGGAGAAGATATTTCTTCTTTGTTAAGTCCATCTGCTCCAAAAACTGAAACAATTGTTGCTGAGGAAGCAGTTACTCCTGTAGTTTCTAATGCTTCACCTGCAGCTTTACCTAAAGGGGTTGTAGTAGTAACGATGCCTCGTTTGAGCGATACTATGACCGATGGGACTGTGGCGACATGGTTGAAAAAAGTGGGTGATAAAGTAGCTGAAGGTGATATTCTTGCAGAAATTGAAACTGACAAAGCCACAATGGAATTTGAATCTTTCAATGCAGGTACTTTATTATATATTGGAATTCCAGAAGGTGGAACCGCCCCATGCGATTCTTTATTAGCAATTATTGGCCCTGAAGGAACTGATATTACTGGAATTGCTGAAAATTTTAAATCAGGAGCAAGTACCGCAGCTGTAGAAACTGTAAAAGATACTGTAGCGGAAACGCCAACAAATAACGAACTACCAACTGCAACTTCAAACGAAAGAGTTTTTGTTTCTCCTTTAGCTAAAAAAATTGCTGAAGAAAAAGGAATTAATCTGTCTCAAGTTAGTGGTTCTGGTGAAAATGGTCGAATTATAAAAAGTGATATTGAGAATTTTACTCCAAGTGCAACTGCTCAAAATTCACAACCGAATACTAGTGCTCAACCACAAGCTGAAGTTGTAACCGCTAAGCCATTTGCAGCAGCGGGAGAAAAACTTACAGAAGAAATCAAGAACTCTCAAATGCGCAAGATTATTGCAAAACGTTTGGCAGAATCTTTATTTACAGCACCACATTACAACCTTGTAATTGAAGTTACAATGGACGAAGCAATGAAATCAAGAGCTATTATCAATAGCGTTCCAGATACAAAAGTATCTTTCAACGACATGGTGATAAAAGCAAGCGCAATGGCATTGAAAAAACATCCGAAAATTAATTCTCAGTGGAGAGAAGATTCAATTCTTATCAACTATCACGTGAATATTGGAGTTGCGGTTGCAGTTGAAGATGGATTAGTAGTTCCTGTACTGCCTTTTACAGATGCCATGAATTTGTCTCAAATTGGCGGAAATGTTAGAGATCTTGCGGGAAGAGCAAAAAACAAAAAATTATTACCTTCTGAAATGGAAGGAAGTACGTTTACTATTTCTAATCTTGGAATGTTTGGTATAACTGAATTCAATTCAATCATTAACCAACCTAATTCTGCAATTCTATCAGTTGGTGCAATTGTAGAAAAACCAGTGGTTAAAAATGGTCAAATTGTTGTTGGAAACACGATGATGCTTTCCTTGGCGTGCGACCACAGAACTATTGATGGAGCAACTGGAGCACAATTCTTACAAACATTAAAACAATACATAGAAAACCCAGTTACGATGTTGGCATAAGTTTTTCTATATAAATATAAAATCCCGTTTTGAAAATCAAAACGGGATTTTTTTTGTGATAAAATGAATATTTATTAAGATTTATTCTTCACTTCAATCCATTTGGCCATATATTTAGTGCTTTGAATAGTTTGATGTTGTAACAAAGCACCTATAAAATTATTCAAGCGATGTTGCTTTAAATTATTTTGAAGTGAAAGGATATATTCTTTAAATTCTGAAATAAAGTTCGATTTCAAATACCGCTTTTCAATAATTTGAATTCCATTTTTTTGAGCTGTATTCCAAAGTGTTTTGTCTTGGTATAAAGAAACTGCTTTCGCAGCAAAATCTTCTGGATTATCCGTTATAAAACCATTCCAAGGCAAATCTCCAAACATAGATTCCGCACCAATTGACGTAGTTATACTCGGAGTTCCACATTGCATTGCTTCCAATAATTTTCCTTTTATTCCTGCACCAAATCTCAAAGGAGCCAAAACAACTCTTGCTTTCGACACTACTTCCTGAGCATTATCAGCACGTCCCATAATATGAAACCCTTGTTTTGGTTGGTGCAATTGTAAAACTTTCTGCGAAGGATAGGCACCATAAACAAGTAAATTTGACTCTGGTATTTCTTTTCTAATCAAAGGCCAAATTGTTTCTTTCAAATATTGAACGGAGTTCCAATTGGGTTCGTGGAGAAAATTTCCAATAATTATAAAATACTTTCTTTCTTCAAAAGGCAGCCATTTTTGAATGGAATCTTTAGAAACTGGCTCTAATAATAATGGTAAATAATACAATAAAGAAGCATCTATTTTAAAGATGTTTTTCAACAAATCCATTTCATATTCCGAAACCATTATCGAACAATCACAACGAAGAATACTGGCAATTTCTCTTTTAGAAATATCTTCGGTTAACAAATCATTAATCTCAAAATCTCGTTTTTCTTTGAAGGCTTTTTGACGTGACAATCGCAAACAATGCAAATCTATGGTATCCAATATTCTTAACGCATTGGGACAAAATTCCGCAACTCGCCAGCCAAATTGTTCTTCCATTAAAAATCGATCAAAAAGTACGATTGTCGGCTTTAACTCTTGAATAAATTCATCAAAACTCGAACAATTCAAGGCAATTGATTTCTTATTAACCCCAATTGCTTCCAAATCAATCATAAAATTACTATCCAAAGCAGGCGTTGCAAAAGTGACGCTCCATCCCCACTCCTTAAACAAAAGAAGCAGTTGCTCCATTCGAGTTCCCGCTGCAGAAGAATTAGGTTCCGGCCAAACAAAACCAATTATTAAGATATTTTGATTTGTATTCATAAAACTTCAAGGATTCTAAGAGTATGCCGTCACCAATAGTTTTTTTATTACAACAACGAATGTCTGTCCATTACCGCTGGTTTTTTAATTCCCATCAAGGCCAAAACTGTTGGTGCAATATCACTCAAAACACCATCGTGAATGTCTTTTAATTCATTATCGACTAAAATAATCGGAACTGGATTTGTTGTATGTGCTGTATTTGGACTTCCATCAGGATTTATCATCGTTTCGCAATTTCCGTGATCGGCAATTACAATCGTCGTATAATTGTTGGCCAAAGCCGCAGTAATTACTTTTTCAACACATTGATCAACCGCTTCACAAGCTTTTATTGCAGCACTCATTACGCCTGTATGACCTACCATATCGCCATTGGCAAAATTTAAACATACAAAATCAACTTCGCCTTTTTCTATTTCTGGAACTAAGGCTTCCGCCAATTCAAATGCGCTCATTTCGGGTTGCAAATCATAGGTTGCCACTTTTGGTGAGTTTTTTAAGATGCGGCTTTCGCCAATAAAAGGGGCCTCACGACCTCCAGAAAAGAAGAATGTAACGTGTGGATATTTTTCTGTTTCGGCAATTCTAATTTGTTTTTTGTTGGCTTTTTCCAATACTTCGCCCAGCGTTTCCGTGATGTTACCTTTGTTATAAACCACTTTTACATTCTGATAACTTTCGTCATAATTGGTAAGTGTTACATAATACAAATTCAATTTATGCATGTTTTGCTCGTGAAAATCTTTTTGCGAAAGTGCTTCTGTCAATTCACGACCTCTGTCCGTTCTGAAATTGAAGAATATTACTACATCATTTTCTTTGATGGTTGCCAATAGAGTTCCACTATTATCAACCATAATTATTGGGTCAATAAATTCGTCCGTAATATTATTTTTATAACTTTCTTCAATATTTTCAACAGCATTTTTAGAATGAGTTCCTTTACCGTTTACCAATAAATCATATGCTAATTTTACGCGATCCCAACGTTTGTCGCGATCCATTGAATAATATCTTCCTATAACCGAAGCTAATTTAACCGAAGTATTTTGGATATACTTTTCTAAATCCTGAATGTATTTTTTTCCTGATTTCGGGTCAACATCTCGACCGTCAGTAAAAGCGTGAACAAATACTTTTTGAAGTCCAAAATCCTGCGTTGCATCAATCAATCCACGCAAATGAGACGTGTGAGAATGAACGCCACCATCAGAAACCAATCCAAGGAAATGCACGTTTACATTTTTATCTTTTGCATATTGAAAAGCGTCAACCAAAACTTGTTCTTTGTTCAGGGTTTTGTGTTCAACTGCCAAGTTGATTTTGGCTAAATCTTGATAAATAATCCTTCCAGCTCCCAAATTCATGTGTCCTACTTCCGAATTTCCCATTTGTCCTTCTGGCAAACCTACGTTTAAACCATCAGTTCGTAATTGTGCGCTTGGATAGTTTTTATAAAGCGAATTGATGAAAGGAATGTTCGCATTGTCTATGGCAGAAACTTTTGGGTCTGGAGATTTTCCCCAACCATCGAGTATCATTAGGATAACTTTCTTGTTCATTGCAGTGTGTGTTTTTTAGCCCAGATGGAAGTGGAAATCATTTTTGTTTTTTCTTAAAAACAAAAAAATTGCAACGTACAGCTGGAAATAGCTCCAAATTTAAGGAATTAAAATAACTTTTTCACTTGATTGTAGTCGATAAAATACTTAACGCTAATTGAAAAAGTGTGATTTAACGCATC
>CANINJ010000177.1 GCA_947468985.1 Bacteroidota bacterium | reverse complement strand
ATTGGAATCAAAAGGAAAAGCCAGAAAAATTCGGGGTTTAAAAAAGTCACTTTATTCATTGTTTTCGTCTTTTTTAAATTCAACAGAATTGATTAAGCGTTCCGAAATTTGTTCTGCATATTTATCACCTTCTTCGTGGAAAATCATCACTTGTTGGTAACCGCCGTCTTCTTTGAATAGAATTATTTCGTAATACAATTTTACGCTACTTTTTAAAACAGGGTCAAGAAAAATCATTGTTCCAAAACCTTTCAAGCCCGAAACTCCCATTTTTGTTTGGAATTCTTCTTGTTTTAAAACGACATTTTGTCCGCCAAAACTATCAATTGTTCCCTCTAAACCTTTTTGCAAGTCATAATCAATTTCTTGTTTTGGTTTTGCAGTTACCAATGCTATACAGAAATTGCTCTGTAAACTTCCGTAAGTAAATACACTCGCATCTTTTAATAGTGAAATTACTTGCTTCGGAAATTGAGTTTTGTCATCAATTCTTGACAATACTTTTGGTGTTTCAATATATACTTTAGAAATGCCATATTCGCTTGAAACCCATTTTCCTTCAACCAATTCTTTTGTAGGACGACCAATTATATTGTCTTTTACATAATCAAAACCTTTGGTCATTACAAAGAAAATAAACAATCCTAAAAGCGCACCAACTACAAATCCAATTGCTGTTAAAATCCGTGTTCTTTTTTGTTTTTTTAGTTTTTGCAAACGGCGCATTTCGTCCCATTCACTAGTGTCTTCTTCAATTTCAATTTCTATTGGTATGGATTTATCCAATGTCAAAATTGCTTTTTCAATCTTATTTTGGTCTTCTGCAATTTCATAATCCAATGGTTTAGATTTTGCAAATTTCACTAAATCGGCTTGTTTTAAAACGCGTTCTAAATTTTCTAATGTTTCTGCCGAAAGCGTCATTTTCTTTTTGATAGAAGCTGCCCGAAGTGCCAAAATTAATTCCGAAGTGGTGCTTTCCATTGCTGGAATTTCAATAGCTTCTTCAATATAATTTCTCGCAATATCAGTCAATTCACTATAATATTCTTTTACAGCTCCTTTTTGCCAAAGCTCTTTTTTCTCTAATGTTTTTAATAAAATAGTGGCTCTTTCAATTGGGGATTTCAACTCTTCTACAACTTCAACCTTCTTCTTTTGGTGTTTTTTTATCAACCAATATATCAAAGCGCCAATTCCTAAAATCAATAAAATGATTAGCACATATTGCCAGAAATAACTCAATTCATACGGCACTTCAACGATAGGTTTAATGTCGAATAATTTTTGTTTTAAAGTATCAACTTTCACATTGGAAACCTCAACCAAAAGGGAATCTGTGGCAAATGCTTTATTGTTTATCAATACTTTCAAACTCGGAATTACATATTTTCCTGAGTCAAATTGGGTAACGCCATATTTTTTAATAAGCTCATATCGATCGCCGTGTTTTATTGTATCAATAACATAGGAACGAATAACTTCCATTTTTCCAAAGTTTTTAGACGTTGGAAAAACCACTTTCGCCAAAGTGTCCACATTAGTTTTTAGGGTCAAATTGAACTGTGCTCCAATTTTATTTTTGGTGACATCAATTTTAGTTTCCACTTGCTTTTGAGCAAATAGGGAAGCCGAAATTAGAAAGAATAGAATGTAATATTTGATTTTCATTGCTTTTATCGCGACTTAAAATAACTTAATAATTTGGTTACATAACTTTCATCAACTCTTGTGCTTACAACGCCTGAACCCGATTTTCTAAAAGTTTCTGTAAAATAATCTACTTTGCTGCGGTATTCTTTTTCATATTCCAATCGAACTGATTTTGAACCCGTATTTACCACTTGTGTTTCGCCGGTTTCAGCGTCAACCATTGAAACCATTCCAAGATTTGGCATTTTTTCTTCTCGAATATCAAATACTCGAATGCCTGTAATATCGTGTTTTTTGGAAGCAATTTTCAACGTGTTTTCATATTCATCTGACATAAAATCAGAAATAATAAATACAATAGCTTTCTTTTTTTGAGTTCCTGATAAAAATTTTAAGGCTTGCGAAACATCGGTTTTATTGCTTTTTGGATGAAATTCGATTAACTCTCGGATAATTCTCAAAACGTACGATTTTCCTTTTTTTGGTGGAATATACAATTCAATTTGGTCAGAAAATAAAATCAAACCAATCTTATCATTATTTTGAGTTGCCGAAAAAGCCATTGTTGCGGCAATTTCTGTAACGATATCTTTCTTGAATTGGTTTTTAGAACCAAAACTTTCCGAACCCGAAATATCAACCATCAACATCATCGTTAATTCCCGTTCTTCTTCAAAAACCTTAACGTGTGCTTCATTATATCGCGCCGTTACATTCCAATCAATAGCCCGAATATCATCGCCATATTGGTATTGTCTCACTTCCGAAAATGTCATTCCACGCCCCTTAAAAGACGTGTGGTATTCGCCCGAAAAGATATGATCGCTCAATCTTCGGGTTTTGATTTCTATTTTTCGAACTTTTTTGAGTAAGTCTTTTGTATCCATTTCATTTAGCTTTCAGCAACTAGCCATTAGCTTTCAGCTTTTAGAATTGCTCTAAATGCTGACTGCCTATAGCTAAAAGCTGATTTAAGGTACTTCAATTTCGTTTACAATTTTGTTGATGATGTCAACAGAAGTAATGTTTTCGGCTTCCGCTTCATACGTAATTCCAATTCTGTGACGCAATACATCGTGAACTACCGCACGAACATCTTCAGGAATTACATAACCACGGCGTTTTATAAAAGCATAACATTTTGCTGCATTTGCCAAATTGATACTTCCACGTGGCGACGCACCAAAACTGATTAATGGTTTTAAATCTGCTAATTTGTATTGCTCTGGAAAACGAGTTGCAAAAATAATATCAAGAATATATTTTTCGATTTTTTCATCCATATACACTTCACGAACTGCTTCTTGCGCTCGCAAAATTTGTTCTACAGAAACTACTGCATTTACTTTTTCATAAGCGCCTTTCAAGTTTTGACGAATAACCATTCTTTCGTCTTCCATTTTTGGATAATCGATAACGGTTTTCAACATAAAACGATCGACTTGAGCTTCTGGAAGTTGGTACGTTCCTTCTTGTTCAATTGGATTTTGAGTTGCCAATACTAAAAACGGTCTTTCCAATTTGAAAGTCGTATCGCCAATAGTAACTTGTTTTTCCTGCATCGCTTCTAATAATGCGGATTGCACTTTTGCCGGTGCACGATTGATCTCATCTGCTAAGACGAAATTAGCGAAAATCGGTCCTTTTTTAATAGAAAACTCATTTTGCTTGATGTTGTAAATCATTGTTCCTACAACATCGGCAGGCAATAAATCTGGTGTAAACTGAATTCTGCTGAACGATCCTTGAACAGCTTGCGACAAAGTGTTTATTGCTAAAGTCTTTGCCAAACCGGGAACACCTTCTAATAAAATATGTCCTTGTCCCAAAAGTCCAATCAATAATCGTTCAATCATGTGCTTTTGACCCACAATTACTTTGTTCATTTCCATTGTAAGAAGGTCTATAAAAGCGCTCTCTCTTTCAATTTTTTCATTAATTGCTCTGATGTCTAAAGTCGAAGTATTTTCTTCCATTTTACTAATTTTATTACTGTGAATTTTAACATTTAAATTTGAGAGTGCAAATTGAATTTTTTTTTAGAAGTACGATGTTAAAAAATGGTTAAAACTTCTATAAAACAAATGCTTTTAAGGTTGAATTGTGATTTTGTTTTCATAATTTTAAGAACTTTAAGTATGAAATTTTAAATTTAGGCCCTAATTACTAACATATAATACATAAAACCTTGAATAAAAACACCTTATCACCCATAATTGCGGGCACGATGAATTGGGGAGTTTGGGATAAAAATCTCAGCACTTCTGAAATGGATAGTATGATTCAAATTTGTTTAGAAAACAAGATTACTACTTTTGACCATGCTGATATTTATGGTTCTTATACCACGGAAGCAGCGTTCGGAAAAGCATTTGCTTCAAGCAAAATTAAACGAGAAATTCTTCAATTTGTTTCAAAATGTGGCATTCAGCATCTTTCAGAAAACAGGCCAAACAAAATCAAGCATTACGATTATTCGAAGGAATACATTATTTGGTCGGTGGAAAATTCACTAAAAAACTTGCAAACAGACTATTTAGACGTGCTATTATTGCACCGCCCAAGTCCGTTAATGCAAGCCGATGAAATTGCAGAAGCCGTTACTAAATTAAAAACAGAAGGTAAAATACTTGATTTTGGACTTTCTAATTTTACGGCTTCGCAAACGGAATTAATCCGTCAGAAAACGGCAATTAGTTACAATCAGGTGCAATTTTCGGCAACGAATTATGAGCCAATGGTGGATGGAAGTTTCGATTATATGCAAATTCACAACATTCAACCGATGTCTTGGAATCCGTTAGGAACGGTTTTTAGAGAAGACAATGAGCAAACCCGACGAATGAAAAAATTGTTGGCAACATTGGTTTCTAAATACCATTTTGGGTCGGATACGATTTTGCTTTCTTGGATTTTGCAACATCCAGCTCGTGT
>CANINJ010000176.1 GCA_947468985.1 Bacteroidota bacterium | reverse complement strand
TATCAATACAATGAAACCGATTACGTGCGACCGATTAATATTGTTACGATTCCTTCCTTTTGGTACAACAATACGCTGAATTATAAAACCTTTATGGTTCCTGGAATTTTGGTTTTATTGGTTACTATGCTCACACTTTTTTTGTCGTCGATGAATGTAGTTCGTGAAAAAGAAATTGGCACTTTAGAACAAATCAATGTGACGCCCATCAAGAAATACCAATTCATTGTTGGGAAATTATTTCCTTTTTGGGTTTTGGGATTAGTCATTTTGACTGTGGGTTTAATCATTGCCAAAGTCGTTTTCAGCGTTCCTATATTAGGAAATATTGGCTTGATTTATTTCTTTACGGCAGTATATTTATTGGTAATTCTGGGTATTGGATTAATCATTTCCAACCATTCCGATACGCAACAACAAGCGATGTTCGTGGCTTGGTTTTTCTCGGTAGTTTTCATCTTGATGAGCGGATTATTCACACCAATTGAAAGTATGCCTGTTTGGGCACAAAATTTAACTTTGCTAAATCCAATTCGATACTTTGTAGAGATTATCAGAATGGTAATGCTGAAAGGCGCCACGTTTTCGGATATTTCTAGACCTTTTTTTATAATTGTCTTCTATGCTTTTGCATTGAATGGAATTGCCGTTTGGAGTTATAAAAAAGTGAATTAACTTCCTTCAAATATTATTTCTATATGTAACAATTGTTACTGTGGGATACTAAAAATACTATTAATTTTGAGTAATTAAATCTACCAAAATGTCAAAAATAGTAATTTTAGGAGCAGGAATTTCTGGGCATACTGCAGCCGCACATTTGAGACGAAAACTATCTAAAGAACACGAAGTATTAGTCGTTTCACCAAATAGGAATTACCAATGGGTTCCATCAAATATTTGGGTAGGAATTGGTAGAATGAAATCTAAAGATGTCATTTTTCCATTAGAGCCATTGTATAAAAGGAAAGGAATTGGCTATAAGCAAGCCAAAGTTGTTTCATTTCACCCTGAAGGCGACACCAAAGAAAGTAAACCTTATGTTCTTGTAGAAGGGGTTTTTGGAGATGCTATTGGAAAACAAGAAATAGTTACGTATGATTATTTAATCAATGCAACAGGTCCAAAATTAGCTTTCGATTTAACCGAAGGATTACTTCCAGGAACTAATAAAACCTATTCTGTTTGTACTTACGATCACGCAGAACACGCCTCAAAAGAATTACATGTACTCATAAATAAATTAAAAAAAACTACTCAAAAAGCAAAAATACTTATTGGAACAGGTCACGCAAAAGCAACCTGTCAAGGCGCTGCATTTGAATACATTCTAAATGTTGAAAAAGAACTCGTTAAATTTGGAGTTAGAGACAAAGTCGATATTACTTGGATTTCTAACGAATATGAATTGGGTGATTTTGGCATGGACGGTATGCTTTTAACCTATGGTGATGCTATTATGAAGTCAAGTGAAATGGTGGAAATGCTATTTGAAGATCGAGGAATAAAATGGATTTTAGGTGCTGGAGTTAATAAAGTTGAAGATGGAATAGTACATTATGAAAATTTAGAAGGGGAATTTAAAACTGAAAATTTTGATTTTGCAATGCTAATCCCGTCTTTTTCAGGACACGGATTTAAAGCTTTTGACAAAAATAATACGGATATTACAGACAAGTTATTTAAAGGTTTTATGATTGTAGATGCAGATTATTCTCCAAAACCCTATGAAGAATGGACGGTTCAAGATTGGCCTGAAACGTATCAAAATCCAAGTTATTCAAATATTTTTGCACCTGGAATTGCTTTTGCACCGCCACATTCTATTTCAAAACCCAGAAAAAGTAAAAATGGGACTGATATATTTCCTTCACCACCAAGAACAGGAATGCCTTCCGGAATCACTGCAAAATTAGTTGCCGATAACATTATTGATTCTATAAAATCGGGAAGTATTTCATTGCATCATAAAGGTTCGATGGGAAATATGGGAGCGGCTTGTATTGCATCTGCAGGTTACGGAATAACACAAGGAAGCGGAGTAAGTATGACCACGTATCCAATTGTACCAGATTATGTCAGATTTAAAAACACTGGCGGAAGAGATTTAAATAAAACCTTTGGAGAAATAGGATTGGCAGGGCATTGGCTAAAATTAGTATTGCATTATGCCTTTATTTATAAAGCTAAAATGAAACCATTTTGGTGGTTAATTCCCGAATAAAAAATAGAAATTATGACACAAAGAATATCAAAATCGCAGCATTTTAAAATGCAAAATCCATTTCTACAATTTTTTAAATTTTTGTATTTGAATATAAAAATATTAAAAATAGTTGCTGGAGGGCACGGCGGAACTCGAAAATAGTTAGTTGAACTTCGTATTAAAAGCATTTTAGATTTCTAAAATGCTTTTTTATTTTCTTATGTAACACTTGTTACTGTGCACCTTTATTTGCTGCAATATATTTGCATTATAATTCAGACAAAACAATTATGAGGAAATTAAATGTATTAATGCTTTTAGGAACTATTACTATATCAACTTTGGGTTTTGGTCAAGATACTTTGACTATTTCCAAAAAGGATATTTGGCAAAAAGCTTCCGATAAAAACTTGCAAATCAAGATTGCAAATCAGGAATTCAAATCGGCACAAGCGGATTACAGACAATCGAATGCACTTTTCTTGCCTACCATTTCTGCTTCGCACACCGCAATGTCAACTACAAATCCTTTGATGGCTTTTGGATCTAAACTGAATCAAGAAATTCTTTCGGCTTCGGATTTTAACCCTGCACTATTAAATGACCCAGACAAAACGAATAATTTTGCTACTAAAATTGAAGTTTTACAACCCTTAATTAATGTTGATGGTTTGTACGGACGACAAGCGGCCAAATTTAAAATGGAAGCCTATCAATTGCAAACAGAACGTTCCAAAGAATATTTACAATTAGAGGTGAATAAGGCTTTTATGCAATTGCAATTGGGTTATAAAGCTGTAAAAGTATTGGAGAAAGCAAATAAAACGGCTGATGCCAATTTGAAACTGATTGAAAACTATTTCAAGCAAGGAATCCTTCAGAAAACTGATTTATTGTCGGTTCAGGTTCGGGTGAATGAAATTAAAAATCAGTTGCAATATGCCAAAAGTAACGTGCAAAACGCCTCGGATTATTTAGCGGTTTTGTTGAATGAAGATCCCACGAATAAAATCTACAAACCTCTTGAGGAATTAGAAAATACGATTGTAACGGAAACTATAAACACCACACTTTCAGAAAATAGAAAAGACATCCAAGCGATGTCGAAATCTTATGGAGCTTACCAAAAAATGTACGTTTCCAGCAAAATGAATTTCTTGCCGAGATTGAATGCTTTTGGTAGTTATGAATTGTATGACAGAACTCTTTTTGGAACTGCTGCAAAAGGCTATTTGGTTGGAATGCAATTGTCATTGAATGTGTTTGATGGTTATAAATCGATTGGAAAAATGGAGAAAGCTAAAGCAGAATTCCAAAAATCAGAGATCGAAATGCAACAATACAAAGCGCAAAGCCAAATGGAATTAAACAAAACCAATCGTCTTTTGAAAGATGCCGAAAACAAAGTGAATCTTTCGAAATTGGCTTTGGAACAATCGCAAGAAGCGTATCGAATTCGTAGCAATCGTTTTACACAAGGATTAGAAAAAACTCCCGATTTATTGCAATCAGAAACTCAAACGGCTCAAAAAGAATTGGAGTTTTTGCAAGCGGTTTTCGAATATAATTTTACACAACAGTATTTACAATTTTTAACGAAGTAGATAATAGACAAAAAGATAATAGATAATAAAGACAAAAAATATGAAAAAAATAATCACAATACTTACAATTTCTTCCCTTTTATTAATTGCCTGTGGAAAGGAAAGCAAAGAAGCTTTAGAAAACGAACCTGCAATTGCTGTAAAAGTAAGTGGGATTTCAGAAAACAATAACAGTCCATTTGTAACGGCAAGTGGAAAAATTGAAGCCGAAAACAGTGCCAATTTAAGCACCAGAATGATGGGTTTTGTAACTAAAATTCACGTTCAAGTGGGACAAAAAGTGAATGCGGGACAATTATTAGTAAGCATCAATAATTCTGATTTACAAGCTAAAAAAGCACAAGTAGATGCTAGTATTTTGCAAGCAACTGCTGGGTATAACAATGCCAAAAAAGATTATGATCGATTCGTGAATTTGTTCAAGCAACAAAGTGCTTCTCAAAAAGAATTGGACGATATGACGGCGCGTTACGAAATGGCAAAAGCCGGTTTAGAAGGAGCAAAGCAAATGCGTAATGAAGTGATTGCACAGTTTTCGTATTCGAATATTACAGCTCCGTTTTCTGGAGTGGTGACCAATACTTTTGTAAAAGAAGGCGATATGGCAAATCCTGGAATGCCTCTATTAAGTGTTGAAGGCGCTTCGAGATTGCAAGTTACAGCAATGGTTTCGGAGAATGATATTTCTAGTATCAAAAAAGGAATGGCTGTGAATGTATTGGTAAAATCTTCGAATAAAAATGTAAACGGAAAAGTAAGCGAAGTAAGTTCGTCGGCT
>CANINJ010000175.1 GCA_947468985.1 Bacteroidota bacterium | reverse complement strand
TAAAATAATAAACCATACCAATTACAATTGAAAACATAAATCCAATTACAATAAAATAGCCATTTGGGTTTTTCAATTCTGGCATATTTTCAAAATTCATTCCATAAACTCCAACAATAAAAGTCAAAGGAATGAATATTGCAGAAACTACCGTCAAAATTTTCATAACCTCATTCATCTTGTGGTTTTGGGAAGAGAAAAAGAAATTTGATGCACTATCAAGCGTAACCATATCGTCATCAATTTGATCTAAAAGTTCTAAACTTTTTTGGTGTAAACGGGAGAAAAAACTAAAATTTTCGTGAGCTATGGCATTGAAAACATCATCATCTTTAATGCTTTTAATTGAATATAAAGAATCTCGCAAAGGAATAATTGAACGTTTCAAAAAGTTGAAATTATCACGGTGTTTCTCAATTTGTACTAAAATAGAAGGATTCACACTGGTTTTTGAGAGACTAATTAAAATTTCCACTTTGTCTTCTTCCGCCTCAATTGTGATATAGAAATTTTCCATTATCGCATCAAGCAATAAATAAAGTAAATAATCTGCTTTTTTGGTTCTTACAATTCCCGAATGTGTTCTAATTCGCTCCCGAATATGAGTGAAAAAATCACTCCTTTTTTCTTGAAAGGATACCAAAACCCCTTCTTTTATTAAAAAACTAATTTGTTCAACAGAAATGTTGTCAGAATGTTCTGTTGGCAAAAGAGATTTTATATTGAAAAATAAAACGTCGTGAAGTTCATCTAATTTTGTTCTTCGGGTGGTATTTAAAATATCTCCTAGAATAAAATTGTCAACATCTAAGAAAGTCCCAATAGATTTTATCAATTCAATATCGTTCAAACCATGAATATTCAACCAATTAATCTTATTTAAATCCAATGTTTCAGGAAATTCATTAATTTTAAAATCAGGATATTCCGTTAAATCGGTATCATCATAGACAAACAATTGCATTTCGGTTTGTAATTTCTTATGAATGCCCGTATATTCTAATATTGAAGGTTGAACTTTTCTACCTTTTTTGTATCTAATTTTTCTCACAATGTCTAATTTTGTCTAAATTTAAGAATTATTATAAAATTCAGAGTATTTTTACTAAAAATCATTACATGAAAATTTTAATTATCAATATAAAGGAGTTAATTCAGGTTCGTGAAAAAGGAATTTCAAAAGTTTCAGGAGCAGAAATGGGATTGCTTCCAACTATTAAAAATGCCTTTTTATTAATTGAAAACGATACAATTGCTGCTTTTGGAGAAATGGATAATTGTCCAGAAACTGCCGTAGATACTACGATTGATGCCACTGGAAAAATGGTTCTGCCAACTTGGTGCGACAGCCACACGCATATCGTTTATGCAGGAAATAGAGAGCAAGAATTTGTAGATAGAATTAATGGTTTGACTTATGAAGAAATTGCCAATCGTGGTGGTGGAATTCTAAATTCGGCTAAAAAACTCAACGAAACTTCGGAAGATGAGCTTTATAATCAATCGGAAGTTAGGTTGCAAGAAGTAATGAAATTAGGAACTGGAGCGGTAGAAATTAAATCGGGTTACGGACTTTCTGTTGAAGGTGAACTGAAAATGCTTCGGGTAATTCAAAAATTGAAAGACAATTATCCAATTGCTATTAAAGCTACATTCCTTGGTGCACATGCATTTCCATTAGAATATAAAGAAAATCATAAAGGTTATATTGATTTAATTATCAATGAAATGATTCCTCAAATTGCCAAAGAACAACTTGCTGATTTTATAGATGTTTTTTGTGAAATGGGTTATTTTTCAGTAGAAGAAACCGAAAAAATTATGGTGGCAGGAATGCAATTTGGATTAATTCCGAAAATTCACGTCAATCAATTCAATGCTATTGGCGGAATTAAAGCAGCTGTAAAATACAACGCCCTTTCAGTAGACCACCTTGAAGTTCTCAATCCTGAAGATATTGAAGTCCTAAAAAATACAAAAACTATGCCGGTTGCTTTGCCTTCCTGTTCTTATTTTTTAAGTATTCCTTATACACCAGCACGAGAAATGATTTCGGCAGGATTACCCTTGGCATTAGCCACCGATTTCAATCCTGGCTCTACTCCTTCTGGAAACATGAATTTTGTAGTCGCGACGGCTTGCATAAAAATGAAAATGACACCCGAAGAAGCAATTAATGCAGCCACAATTAATGGGGCTTTTGCAATGGGACTCTCCGAAACTCATGGAAGTATCACTATAGGTAAAAAAGCCAATGTTATTATAACTAAACCAATTAGCTCTTTTTACCAATTACCATATGCTTTTGGTAGTAACCTAATAGAAATTGTAATTATTGGAGGAACTATTATTTAGTAAAACCATGAATTTTTTACATAAAAAAAGGGATTCGTTTGATACGAATCCCTTTTATTTATAACTTAAAGTTAACTATTTCAATGAAAAACTTGTTTTAGAAACTAGTTCTGCTTTGTCGAAAACATTCACAAAGTAACTACCTTTTTCAAGTTTATTACTTGGTAAATTTTGTATTACATCAACCGTTTTATTTTCATATTTAACGTTGGCAGCAAAACTATATGTTAACGTTTTATCTCCAAAATTCTCTATTTGCTTTTCACCTATAACGTTACTTTTACTATCAATTACTTGAACGTAATATTTTTTATCTCCTGATTTTGCAATAGAATTTTCAGCGATTGTGAAGCTGATTTTTAAAATATCAGCACGACTTGCTTTATCAGTTGCAATTTCTTTACCCGAACTTCTTACTTTAAAAGCAGTAGTTTTTAAATTCAACACACTTAATTTAGATCCTTTTTCAACTGTTTTGGCTAATTCTTCATTTTGACCAACTAATACTTCGTTGAACTTTTTAGATTCTCCAAGTACCACAATTGTGCTGTCACGTTGAACTGTTAAAACTGAATTATCTTTCTTCAAAACTTCATTTTCAGCAACTAAACCTTTCATTTTTGATTCTAATTCAAGAAATTGTTTTTTGTATTTTGCCATTGAAGCGACATCTCCTTTTGATTTTTGCAAATTTGCCATCAAAGTAACAACTTTTTCTCTTTCAGCAATTAATTCATCAGACATTGAAGTGTTTTCGGCAATTGCAGCATCATAAGTAGTTTTTAATGCTTGCAAATCTTTCATTACAGATTCTTTTTCTGTAATTGTAGTGGTCAATTTAGTTTGAGTTGCATTGGCATCTGAAGTTATTTTGTATATATACACTAAACTTATTGCCAAAAGCACCGATAATGCAATAATAATTGCCTTTAAACTTGAATTACTTTGTTGATTTTCCATGTTTCGATTAATTTTTTACGAAAATAATAATTTATATTATAATAACGTAAGTAATTAAATTATATTATTTTTGATGAAAGAAAATTTCTATGGAAAAATTGATTCCCTTCACGGTTAATGACCTTGCAAAAGTTACCAACTTCAGATGTGGAGAAGTAAAATTTGGCGAAAAAATGATTACTGTACCTAAAAATTCAGATACAATTTCATTTTTGAATACGTGTGAAGCAAAATATGTTTTGTTTGGAATCCCTGAAGACATTGGGGTTAGAGCTAATTATGGTCGCCCTGGAGCTGCTTCGGCTTGGGAAAGCGCAATAAAAAGCATTGCAAATATTCAACACAATCGGTTTTGCAAAGGAAGTCAATTGCTTGTTTTAGGACAATTAGACGTAACGGATGAAATGGCGGAAAGTCAAAAATTAGATTTTAATGCTGTAAACGACCGGAAAAAGTTAAATCAATTGGTTCATAAAATCGATAAAGAAGTTTCTCATATCATATTTAATATAATAAAAGCCGGAAAAACCCCAATCATTATTGGTGGTGGTCACAATAATTCTTATGGAAATATTAAAGGCGTTGCATTGGCAAAAGGGAAACCTATTAATGCAATTAATTTTGATGCCCATTCCGATTTTAGAATTTTGGAAGGTCGTCACAGTGGAAATGGATTTTCGTATGCGTATGAAGAAGGATTTTTACAAAAGTATTTTATCTTTGGATTGCATGAAAATTATACTTCAAAAAGTGTTTTAGATTCTTTGAAAAAAATTGAAGACCGCGTAAAATTTAATACGTATGATGAAATTCAAATTAGAAAGCAAAAAAAGTTTGAACCTGAAATGAATGCAGCGTTAGAATTTATCAAAGAGGACTGTTTTGGAATAGAAATAGATCTTGATGCGATTCCTAATATTGCGAGTAGTGCTATGACATTGAGCGGTTTTTCGGTTGAAAGATTACGACAATTTATCTATCATTTTGCAAATAATCAAAATGTATCCTATCTTCATATTTGCGAAGGTGCTCCTGATTTAGGCGATGAAAAAAACACGCATTTAGTTGGAAAATTAATTGGTTATTTAGTTACCGATTTTATAAAAGCCAATTATATAAACCCTACAAGTAATCAATAAATCAAAACATATTCATTTGCTTAAAGCGCAATAAATATTGATATAATTAATAAAACCTATCTTTGCAAAGAATTTTAGTACATAATACTAAATTCTAAATATCAAAAATATGTTATTCGAAGATTTATCACTTTCAAAAAGTATCCAAAAAGCCGTGTTTGAATT
>CANINJ010000174.1 GCA_947468985.1 Bacteroidota bacterium | reverse complement strand
GCAAGAGGCGGTTGCTGCAGCAAAACAATTAACTGCTGAAACTGGAACAGGATGGCACGTTATTAAAGCACAAGTTCACGCAGGTGGACGTGGAAAAGGTGGAGGAGTGAAACTTGCTAAGAATTTACAGCAAGTAGAAGAAATTGCAGAACAAATTATTGGAATGCAATTAATCACGCCACAAACTTCTGCTGAAGGTAAAAAAGTACATAAAATTTTAGTTGCTGAGGACGTTTATTATCCTGGGGAATCTGAAACTTCTGAGTTTTATATGTCCGTTTTATTAAATAGAAGTAAAGGTCGTAACATGATTATGTATTCTACTGAAGGTGGAATGGATATTGAAGAAGTTGCGGAACACACACCCCATTTAATTTTCACTGAAGAAATTGATCCAACCGTTGGATTACAAGCTTTTCAAGCAAGAAGAATTGCCTTTAATTTAGGTCTTTCTGGAAATGCTTTCAAGGAAATGACACAATTTGTAGCAGCACTTTACAATGCTTATATTGGTTGTGATGCTTCAATGTTTGAAATTAATCCAGTTTTAAAAACATCCGATAATAAAATTATTGCAGTTGATGCTAAAGTAAATTTAGATGACAATGCATTATACCGTCAGCCAGTTTATGCAGAATTTCGTGATGTTCGCGAGGAAAATCCAATCGAAGTAGAAGCTAAAGCTGCAGGTTTAAACTATGTAGATTTAGATGGAACTGTAGGTTGTATGGTAAACGGAGCAGGTCTTGCAATGGCAACCATGGATTTAATTAAATATGCAGGTTTTGAACCAGCAAATTTCTTAGACGTAGGTGGAACTGCAGATGCAAAACGTGTAGAATTGGCTTTCCGTATTATCTTGAAAGATCCAAACGTAAAAGCAATTTTAATAAATATTTTTGGTGGAATTGTTCGTTGCGATAGAGTTGCTCAAGGAGTTGTAGATGCCTACAAAAACATGGGAGACGCTATTAAAGTACCAATCATTGTTCGTTTGCAAGGTACTAATGCCGTTATTGCAAAAGAATTAATTGACAATTCTGGAATGCCAATTTTATCAGCTGTTGAATTTCAAGAAGCTGCTGACCAAGTAAAAGCGGTGTTATCATAATTATATATTTTGTTCAAATTATAGATAAATCCTAATCGAAAGATTAGGATTTTTTATTTTTCAGATATTCATTTGAAATTAATTAAACTAGTTTTGTACAATATAAATCTTAAAATTATGACTACTATCAACACCTCTGAAATAACTTGGAACGATTTCGCAAAAATAGAAATGCGAGTGGGAACGATTCTATCGGTTAATGATTTTCCAGAAGCCAATAAACCAGCATTCCAACTTACCATCGATTTTGGTGCTGAAATAGGAATTAGAAAATCATCGGCTCAAATTACGCAACGGTACGAAAAAGTTGATTTAGTAAATCGCCAAATCGTTGCTGTTGTCAATTTTCCTAAAAAACAAATTGGTAAATTTATGAGCGAATGTCTCGTTCTTGGATCTATTGGAAATGAAGGCGAAGTAATTCTATTATCGCCAGATTTTAAAGTTGAAAACGGTTTAAGAATTGGTTAAAACACAGGTTTATTTTGTCTTACAATCCATTTCCAAACTTCAATCCACAATACAGAAACCATAGCAATCAGCAAGCAAATTCCAATTTCGTAAGCGTTTAAAGGCACTACCATAAAGAAATTTGACATAGGTGTAATATTTAAAATTAGTGCCAAAAGCAAAAGTGTAATTACATTTATTAAAACCATCATATTGTTTTTGTTTCGAAGGGAAGTAAAAACAGAATAATAAAAGGAGCGGTTTACCAAGGATAATATTATGTTTGCAAAAATCAAAGTAGTGAATGCCATTGTTCTGGTTTTGAATTCGTCGCCGCCATTTTGAATGCTATATTGATACACAAATAAAATCCCCAATCCAATGATTAGCCCTTGAATGATACTGATTATTTTTTCATTTAATGTCAAAAATGCTGAGGTCAATTTTCGTGGTGGTTGTTTCATACTATTTATTTCAGAAGCTTCATTTTCATAAACAATCGTGCACATTGGACCCATTACAATTTCAAGAAAAATCACGTGAATTGGCGTGAAAATATCGGGGTATTTCCATCCTAAAAATAAGGGCATCGAAACCGTAATTACAATTGGAATGTGAATTGAAATAATATACCGGATGGCTTTTTTTAAATTTGTATAAATACGCCTTCCTTCAGCGACGGCAACGACCATTTTAGACAAATCATCGTCCGTTAGAATTAAATCGGCAGCCGTTTTTGCAATTTCAGTTCCTTTTTTTCCCATTGCAATACCAATGTGTGATGCTTTTAATGCCGGTCCATCGTTCACACCGTCGCCAACCATTGCTACCACTTGATTGTCTTTTTTTAGGGCTAACATTACGGCCAATTTTGCCTCGGGAAACATTCTTGTCAATAAAGTAGTATTGTGAATGGCTTTCAACATTTCTGATTCGCTCAAAGTCATAATTTCGTGACCTTCAATTGCACTGTTTGCATTTTTTATCCCCGCTTTTTCAGCAATGGCCTTTGTAGTTGCACTGTTATCGCCAGTAATTACTTTCACTTGAATTCCAGCTTCATAAAACTGATTAATCACGTGTTGAATGTTCTCTTTTGGCGGGTCATAAAACACTACCAATCCCACAAAATTGAATTTAATATGTTGTTGTAATTTCGGGAAATCGGGACCTTCAAAATCAGAATATCCTACGCCTAAAATCCGATGTCCTTTGACTGCAATCGCATTTATAATTGCGTGAATCTTATCTTTTTCCTCGTCTGAAAGATTAGAAACTTTCAAAATTGCTTCTGCACCACCTTTGGCAGCAATGATTCTTCGTCCTTCTTTATTTTGAAATACGTGCGTCATCATTGGTGGTTTTCCGTCAAGCGGGTATTCGTGCACCATCGAAAACAAATGTCTTTCATCTGATTCTGTCATTTTTTTATATTCGTGATGCAATGTTTTTTCCATTGGATCAAAAGGAATTGGTTCGCTTGCCCACATTGCGGTTTCAATCACTTTTTGGGCTTCAGTATCCCAATTCCCATCTTCAAATAATCGTTCGGACGGAAAAGCATAAACCGCCTGTAAACTCATTTTATTTTCAGTAATTGTCCCTGTTTTATCAGTGCAAATTACCGTTGCTCCACCCAAAGTTTCAACGGTTCTGATTTTTTTGACAATAATTCCTTCTTTCATTAATCGCCAAGAACCTAAAGCCATAAATGTGGTAAATGCAACTGGAATTTCTTCAGGAATTATTGACATTGCAAGGGTTAATGCTTTCAATAAACTTGGTAAAAAAGATTGTGTTTTCCAGAAATAAAAACCAAATACAAGAAAGAATATTATAATTCCGATGGTTGCCATTCCTTTTGCAAAGGTTTCAATTTGGATTTGTAACGGTGTTCGCTCTTCTTTAATTGACAATAAAGAAGTTCCTAATTTTCCGATTTTCGAGTGTTCTCCAATTTCTGTTGCCCGATAAAAAGCAACTCCCGAAGCAACTAATGCTCCACTATAAACTTCATTTTCGCCTTCATTTTTAGATTTGAAAACCGAAAATGCCTCTCCTGTTAATGAAGCTTCATTCACAGAAAAATCACTGCTATAAATGATTTTTCCATCAGCATTTATAGTATTTCCTTCCATTGCAATCACGATATCATTCACTACGATATCAATGGTTGGAATATTTATTATTTCCTCATTTCGTAAAACTTGGCTCAAAGGTTCGGTGAGATTTTCTAATGCTTCTAATGCTTTCCGACTTCGATTGTCTTGAAAAAATGATATTCCTGAAACTACAATAAGTGCAAATAACATAAAATAGGCTTCATCGTATTTATTTAGTATAAAATAAATAATGGCAACTGCAATTAATAACAGTAACATTGGCTCTTTTAAAACATCTAAAAGCGTCAGCCACCATTTGTGTTTTAGCTTGTGAATTTGCTCGTTAGTTCCAAACTTATTTCGAGAAATTTGGACTTCAGCATCGGTCAAGCCAATAATACTTTCTGGAATGTTTATTTTTTTAGACATAATAAAAGGCGTAAATTGAAACTACTCAAATTTAAGGATTTTATTGTGATAATTTACTGATAATTAACAGGTTATTTGGTATTTAATCATGTATTATTTTTAATTATATTCCAAAAAAAAGTTCGAAAATCATATGACTTTCGAACTTTAAAATTTTGCAATTTCAATAAATACTAAATATCATCAAAATCAATATCCGTAAAACTTGATGTATTTGGTAATTCACCATCTTCTGTTTTTTCAGCTGGATGTTCTTTTTTGAAATCCTTTTGATGTCTTTCAGAAATAACTTCTTCGCCTTTGTGATTTAATACATACGAAGTCATATCTTCTAATATTTCTGCAAAAGCCGTAAAATCTTCTTTGTACAAATATATTTTATGTTTTTTGAAGTGAAATGAACCGTCTTCTTCAGTAAATTTCTTACTTTCAGTAATTGTAATGTAATAATCATCAGCTTTTGTAGCTCTCACATCAAAGAAATACGTTCTTCTTCCTGCTCTCAAAACTTTAGAAAAGATTTCCTCTTTTTCTAACATATCATTTTCTCTCAT
>CANINJ010000173.1 GCA_947468985.1 Bacteroidota bacterium | reverse complement strand
TTCCTGGCTGGATGTCTTCCCAATGGTACTGAAACGGATGCTGCGTAATTTCTTTGTATTTTGAATTGGGTTGATAAATCCCCGTAATTTCTGTTAATGTTGTCGGCGAACCTTGAATGGCGCAACGTTGCATATAATGTTTGATGCCGCGAATTCCTCCCATTTCCTCGCCACCACCGGCACGACCTGGACCACCGTGAACCAGTTGTGGCAATGGCGAACCGTGACCCGTACTTTGTTTGGCATTTTCTCTATTCAAAACCAAAATTCTTCCGTGATGCGAGGCGGCATTAATCACATATTCTTTGGCAATTGCATCTGAATTGGTTACAATTGAAGAAACTAATGAGCCTTTGCCCATTTGAGCCAATTCAATTGCTTCTTCTATATTTTTATACGGCATAATTGTAGAAACTGGGCCAAAAGCTTCTGTTTCGTGAACCGCTACGTTTTTAAAAGGTTGGTCTTCTCGAAGTAAAATTGGACTCACAAAAGCACCTTTATTGTCGGCACCAATTAGGTTTTCAGCGTCCAAATTTCCATAAACAATTTTCGCAGATTTTGACAATTCCGTAACTCTGTCTTTCAAAACAGCCACTTGGTCTTTGCTTACCAAAGCGCCCATTCTTACTTCTTTTAATCTTGGATCGCCAATAGTAACTTTATCCAAGGCTTTTCCAAGTGCGATTTGCACGTCATCCATCAGGTTTTCTGGAACAATCATTCTACGAATAGCGGTACATTTTTGACCTGCTTTCACTGTAATTTCGCTTCGCGCTTGACTGATGAATAAATCAAATTCTGGTGTTCCCGGAACTGCATCTTCTCCTAAAATTGAGGCATTTAAGGAATCGGCTTCCATCGTAAATGGCACTGATTCTTGAAGAATTCTCGGATGTGATTTCAATAATCTTCCTGTTGTTGCTGAACCTGTAAACGTAATTACGTCTTGACTTTCAACCGTATCGAAAATGTTTTTGGCGGTACCACAAATCAATTGCAAAGCACCTTCTGGCAAAATATTCGAGGCTATAATTTCTTTCACAACCGCTTCTGTTAAATAAGCCGTAACGGGCGCTGGCAATACAACCGCTGGCATTCCCGCCATCCAATTGCAGGCACATTTTTCTAACATTCCCCAAATTGGGAAGTTAAATGCATTGATATGAATGGCAACTCCTATTTTAGGAACTAAAATATGATGCGCCATAAATCGACCTCCTTTTGACAAATCAATTGGGTCGCCCTCAACGTGATACGACTGATTTGGAAACAATTTTCGCAACGATGCATTGGCGTATAAATTCCCAAAACCTCCCTCAATATCAATCCACGAATCGACACGAGTGGCTCCTGTTTTATAACTGATTTCGTAGAAAGATTCTTTGCGTTTGGTTAAATACATCGCCAAACTTTTAATCATATTTCCACGTTCTTGGAAAGTCATTTTGCGCAATTTTTCACCGCCTTTTGTTCTTCCATAATGCAAAATAGCAGGAATATCCAATCCTTCAACAGAGGTTTCTGCAATGAATTCACCCGTTACCGCATCGTAAGTCGCTTTTCCTTCGCCAATTGCCGAAGTCCATTTTCCAAGTACGTAATGTTGTGTTTTAGTCATTTTATGCTGAATTTAGTTCAGTATCTATTTTTTTTAAGCGAAGAACGCAAAGTTCTAAACTCGTTCTATAATTGCTGCATATCCTTGTCCAACGCCAATGCACATTGTGATTAAGGCATATCTTTTTCCTGTTAATTGTAATTCCAATGCTGCCGAATAACAAATTCTGGCTCCTGTAACTCCCAACGGATGCCCAATTGCGATTGCTCCACCATTTGGGTTTATTCTTGGATCATTATCTTGCAATCCCAATTCGCGAATGCAAGCAATACTCTGCGCTGCAAAGGCTTCGTTCAATTCTATAATATCAATTTGATCTATTGTTAATCCTGCTTTTGCCAATGCTTTTTTGGTGGCTTCCACTGGACCAATTCCCATAATACTTGGTTCTACACCAACCACAGCCGAACTTACAATTCGTGCCAAAGGTTTCAAATTGAATTTTTCAACTGCATCTCCCGAAGCAATTATTGTGGCAGCAGCACCGTCATTTAATCCCGAAGAATTTCCTGCCGTTACGCTTCCGTCTTTTTTGAAAGCCGCTCTTAATTTGGATAACCCTTCTAATGTTGTTGTTGGTTTTACGAATTCGTCTTTTGAAAAAACAACTGCGTCTCCTTTTCGTTGCGGAATAGAAACCGAAACTATTTCTCTGTCAAAACGCCCAGATTGTTGGGATTTCATAGCTTTCATTTGGCTATTCAAAGCAAATTTATCTTGGTCTTCTCTGGAAATATTGTATTTTTCTACGAGATTTTCAGCTGTTTCTCCCATTGCATCCGTGCCATACATTTCTTGCAACTTCGGATTGATGAAACGCCATCCAAATGAAGTATCGAACATTTTAGAATCGGTTCCGTAAGCAGATGAAGGTTTAGAAACTACTAATGGTCCACGTGTCATATTTTCAATTCCACCTGCAATAAATACGTGTCCGTCGCCAGCTTTTATAGCGCGATTGGCGTGAATAATGGCTGACAAACCCGAGCTGCACAATCGATTTACGGTTTCTCCTGGAACGGTTTGCGGCAATCCCGCTAATAATAATGACATTCTTGCAACATTTCGATTGTCTTCGCCCGCTTGATTTGCACAACCCATTATGACATCATCGTAAGCAGATGCTGGAATATTTGGATTGTTTTCGACAACGGTTTTAATCACTAATGCGCCTAAATCATCGGGACGAACCGATGCTAATGCTCCTTGATAACTTCCGATTGGTGTTCGAATTCCGTCTATGATGTATGCTTCCATTTTTGTAATTATAAATTATGAGTTATGAATTATGAGTTTTAAAAACTTCAAAAATCGTTACTCTTAAATTGTTACTTTTTCTATTCAATTTAATTTATTCTATTCAATTCAATTCAAAAACTCTTTAGCCCTGATTGAAGTGAAAATCCTCGCTGTCATTGCGAGGCACGAAGCAATCACAGCGAGATTGCAACGAAAAGCAGGAATTACAATTCCTGAAATACCCAAGCAATTCGCTCCAAATTATTTTATTCTTCCCATTCTTTACTCGTTCTATAGGCAACTCCTTTGAAAAGTGCTACCAAAATATCGCCTTTTTTTACTTCAATAATATAGAACCCAACTTTGTTTTTTAGGCTTTCTAACGTTGCTTTGGCAGTGATATAATCGCCTTCCTCCAATGCCTCGATGTGATTGATGGAAGTTTCGATGGAAACGGCAAATCGCCCATTCGTGTTAACCGAAAACCCAAACGCAGTGTCCGCCAATGAATAGCTAATTCCGCCGTGCGCTTTCCCCATACTGTTGAGCATTTCTTTGCGAATGGTCATAGCCACTTTGCAACGCCCAATTTCACATTCGAGAATTTCGATACCGAGCCACTGACTGTATAAATCTTGACTTAACATTTTATATGGGATTTCTGTTCCTTTCATATTGATTAACGATTGTCGATTAACGATTGCTGATTTTTGATTTTTTACTAATTCCCTTAAAAAAACCTACTTCCTGATTTTGCCATTTTTCTCAAAATCGGACTGCATCTGTAACGATCCTCGTGATATTCGTTGTATAATTCGTCTAGTTTTTCAACACACCAGCCGATTCCTTTTTCATCTGCCCATGCCAATAATCCTTTTGGATAATTTACGCCTTTTGTCATCGCACTATCAATATCTTTTGAGGAAGCGATATTTAGAAATAGGGCTTCGGCGGCTTCATTTATAAGCATCACTATGATTCTGTTGAAAATAGATTGCAACAAAATTTTATCTTCATTTGGTTTTGTTAGTACCGCATTTTCATTGTAATTATAAAATCCTTTTCCTGATTTTCTGCCGAGAAATCCTGCTTCCACCAATCGCTTTTGAGTGAAAGACGGTTTGTATCTTGGATCGAAATAAAAAGAGGTGAAAACAGTTTCTGTTACGGTGTAATTGACATCGTTTCCGATGAAATCCATTAATTCAAAAGGTCCCATTTTGAAACCTCCGATGGTTTTCATTGCAAAATCTATCGTTGAAAAATCGGCAACACCTTCTTCGTAGATTCGCATTGCTTCGCTATAAAAAGGACGGGCAACTCGGTTGACAATGAATCCCGGTGTATCTTTGGCAACAGCCACAGTTTTATTCCAATTGGAAATAATTTCGATTGTTTTTTGAAGCACTTCTTCGTTTGTTTGAACAGCGGGAATTACCTCAACCAATTGCATTAATGGCGCTGGATTAAAAAAGTGAATTCCAATGACACGTTCTGATTTTTGGCAGGAAGCAGCAATGGAAGCGATGGATAATGACGATGTATTGGAAGCGAGAATGGTTTTTTCCGAGATTATTTTTTCAAGATCTGAAAAAAGCTTTCGCTTGACTTCTAAATTTTCAATTATGGCTTCAATTACTAAATCTGAATCTGAAAGCGATTTTAATTCATTTACGTAAGTGATATTTTTTGAAATGGCTTCTTTTTCGGAAGCATTGATTTTATCTTTTTCAACTAATTTGGATAACGTATTTTCAAGATTTAACCTGCTTTTAGAAAGGGCATCTTGATTGGTATCAAATATTTTAACGGT
>CANINJ010000172.1 GCA_947468985.1 Bacteroidota bacterium | reverse complement strand
GGACTTATTAAGTTTGTAAAAGAAGTAAACAACGGCAAAAAGAAAGCCATTTTATAGTTATTCTTAAAAATCATTTAAAGCCTTTGACATTTCGTTAAAGGCTTTTTTATTTGGGCATGCCCCTTCGTAAAAACTTCGGGTCAGGTCGTTCGCTTCAATCTCTGTTCCACTTTGTTCCACAGAGGATTTACGCTGCCACCCTTCATGCGGGATTTCGGGAATTAGGATGTCTATAGTTTATTGAACTTTTATTATGAAGATGCGATTTCTATTTTCTACGGACTAAAGTCCATTAGTTTCAAAATGTGTCACCTCTACGGGATTACTAATTACTGTTGAGAACCAGTGAATCGAACAATTTTCAAAAGTAATGCTTCAACTTTGGCTGTAATACAATGTTTCGGGAACGCAATATTAAGGGCATTTTTTTTATTCCCAATATAATTGCTTACTTTTGATGCTTAAAAAAAAATAGCAAAAATGGCAGCAATAACATTAGGAGGAAATCCAATAAACACTAGCGGTGAGTTACCAAAAGTGGGTTCAAAAGCAATCGATTTTAAATTGGTTAAAGCCGATTTATCAATAGCGACCTTGGTAGATTTTGCAGGAAGCAAATTGGTTTTGAGTATATTTCCAAGTATTGACACTGGAACTTGTGCAACTTCTGTTAGAAAATTCAACGAAAAAGCGAGTGCTTTAGCAAATACAAAAGTGTTGTGCATATCAAGAGATTTGACGTTTGCACAAAGTCGTTTTTGCGGCGCTGAAGGACTTGAAAATGTAATTAATCTTTCGGATTTTAATACAGGTGCTTTTGGAAAAGACTACGGTTTGGAAATTTCTGATAGTGTTTTAGCAGGTTTACATTCAAGAGTTATCATCGTTATTGATGAAAATGGAGTAATTTCACATACGGAACAAGTTGGAGAAATTGCTAACGAACCTAATTATGACGCAGCTTTGGCAGCACTTTAATATCTATTATGGAATTTCAAAAAGACAATACCTTTTTTACAGGAAGATTTAAAAGCATGGGATTTGCGTTGAAAGGCGCTATCAAGTTGATAACAACCGAACACAGTATAATGGTGCAATCAACTTTGGCGGTTGGATTGATTATTGCGGGTTTGTACTTTAATATTTCGCACGAGGAATGGATGTTCCAAACATTAGCAATTGGCTTGGTTTTGAGCATTGAAGGGTTGAATACAGCAGTTGAAAAAGTAGCTGATTTTATTCATCCTGAGTTTCACCATAAAATAGGTTTTATTAAAGATATTGCTGCGGGTGCTGTATTTTTTGCAGCAATGACAGCAATTGCAATCGGTTTGATGATTTATTTACCTAAATTTATATAAATAGAATTCTTTGTTTTAATAGAAATTAGCACAATCAAGAATGGCAAAAAAGACACTTACAACGGATAAAAAAGAAGCTAATTCTGAGGATAAAAAACCTTGGAAATTAGAAAAACAATATAAAATCTTAATCGGATTTATATTGATATTATTTTCTGTGGCTTTGCTATTGGCATTTATTTCTTTTTTCATTCACGGTCAAGAAGATCAAAGTGCCGTTTCCGAATTAGCAAATCGTTCTAAAGCTGTAAATAATTGGTTGGGTAAATTTGGTGCTTTCTTATCAGATTTGTTCATATACAGAGGTTTTGGTGCCGCTTCCTTTTTGTTTGTAAAATTATTTTTCTTGACAGGTGCTTTCTTGGTGATGGATATTTCATTGAAAAAAATGAAAAATGTATGGTTTTGGGATTTGTTTGCAATTGTAATTATTTCCATTTTACTTGGTTTTGCAACATCCTTACCAGAATTAGGTGGTACAATTGGTTACGAAATGAACTTGTTTTCTCAAGCTTATATTGGGAAATCGGGAACCATTTTGGTTTTGTTATTAGGGATAATTATCTATTTGATATTCAAAATAAAAATATCGCCTGATGCAATAAAAGCATTTTTTGAAAGAACTAAAAATGAAATCGATACGGAATTAACACCTGTGAACAGGTCAATTTCTGAAGGTTTGTATAATTTAGAGGAATTTGCGGTTGCAGAAGAGGAGGAAATTGAAGAACCAATTTTGAAGCCAGCTTCACAATTTGAAATTAATAAAGAAGCGTTGAAACCTACCATTAGCAATGCTTCGGAAATCAATATGGATCCTATTTTGATAACACCTCCGTTTTTAATAACACCTTCTGAAGATCTAGAAGTTATTTCTAAGGAAGTACATGAAATGGAGAGTGATTTTGTAATTGAAAAAGCACACGAAGAAGATATTGTCGAGGAAAATTTGGCATCTCGATTAGTGGCTGATTTTGGATTATTTGATCCAACATTAGAATTATCAAACTATAAATTCCCAACATTAGATTTACTAAAAGAATATTCATCTGGCGGAATTACTATCAATCAGGAAGAATTAGAAGAAAATAAAAACAAAATTTTAGAAACGCTTCGCAATTATAAAATTGAGATTGCTCAAATAAAAGCAACCGTTGGCCCTTCAGTTACATTGTATGAAATTGTGCCGGAAGCAGGAATTCGTATTTCAAAAATTAAGAGTTTGGAAGACGATATTGCGTTGTCATTATCGGCCTTAGGAATACGTATTATTGCACCTATTCCTGGTAAAGGAACTATTGGAATTGAGGTTCCAAACAAGAATCCGACAATGGTTTCTATGAAAAGTGTAATTGGTTCGGCACGTTTTCAAGAGGCTGAAATGGAATTGCCAATTGCTTTAGGGAAAACAATTTCCAATGAAACATTTGTAGTTGATTTGGCTAAAATGCCCCATTTATTAATGGCGGGAGCTACAGGTCAAGGAAAATCTGTTGGTTTGAATGCGGTATTAACATCTTTATTATATAAGAAACATCCCGCAGAAGTAAAATTTGTTTTGGTAGATCCCAAAAAAGTAGAGTTGACACTTTTCAATAAAATTGAAAGACATTATTTGGCCAAATTACCAGATTCTGGTGATGCCATTATCACCGATAATGCAAAGGTTGTAAATACGTTAAATTCACTTTGTGTGGAAATGGACAATCGTTATTTGTTATTGAAAGATGCGATGGTTCGAAATATCAAGGAATACAACGATAAATTCAAAGCACGTAAATTAAATCCTGAAAATGGGCATCGTTTTTTACCTTATATCGTTTTGGTAGTTGATGAGTTTGCCGATTTGATTATGACTGCTGGAAAAGAAGTGGAAACGCCTATTGCGAGATTGGCACAGTTGGCAAGAGCCATTGGAATTCACTTGATTATTGCAACACAAAGGCCTTCTGTAAACGTAATTACAGGTTTGATAAAAGCAAATTTCCCTGCAAGGATAGCATTTAGAGTAACTTCAAAAATTGACTCAAGAACTATTTTAGATACACAAGGAGCCGATCAATTAATTGGTAGAGGAGATATGCTTTACACGAATGGAAATGATGTTGTGAGAGTACAATGTGCTTTTATTGACACTCCAGAAGTTGAAAAGATTACAGAATTTATCGGTTCTCAAAAAGCTTATGCAGATGCGTATTTGCTTCCAGAATTTGTAGGTGATGAAAGTGGCATTAATCTTGATATGGATATCTCCGAGAGAGATTCCTTATTTAGAGAAGCTGCAGAAATTATTGTTACAGCACAACAAGGATCTGCATCGCTATTGCAACGAAAACTTAAATTAGGCTACAACCGTGCAGGAAGATTGATAGATCAATTGGAGTCTGCAGGAATTGTTGGTCCGTTTGAAGGAAGTAAAGCACGAAATGTAAATATTTTAGATTTGGCAGCTCTTGATCAATTTTTCAGTAATGAACAAAACTAAATCCTAAAATGAAAATCAAGAATACTTTATTACCAATAAATATAAAACAATTTAAAACGTGTTTTATATTTGTGTCAATCGCAATGCTAATGAGTTTTGGTGTTCAAGCGCAAGACAAAAAAGCTAAAGCATTGTTAGACGAAGTGACCACAAAAATTAAAGAGTACGACAATATCATCATTGATTTTAAATATTCTTTAAATAATTTAAAAGAGAATATCAATCAGGAAAGTAAGGGAAATGTTACGATGAAAGGCAATATGTATGTATTGAATTTAATGGGTGTAACGAAAATATTTGATGGTAAAAAGACCTATACTATTAATCCTGAAGATGAAGAAGTTTCGATTTCTAAATTGAATGAAAAAGAGGATAATGCCATTACACCATCAAAAATGCTTACTTTTTTCAATACAGGATACAAATACAATTGGGACATTCTTCAGAACGTTAAAGGTCGAAAAATTCAATATATTAAATTGGCACCCAATAGTTCAAAAGACCAACGCAAAGAAATCCTCTTAGGTATTGATATTCAGACCAAAAACATCTATAATTTGATTGAGGTTGGGAAAAATGGAACCAAAACAACTTTGACTGTTAATTCTTTCAAAACCAACCAGCCGTTGTCAAAGAATCAATTTACCTTTGACGCAAGTAAGTACCCAAAATACTACATCAATAAATTAGATTAATTTGAAGTGAAGATACTTGACAAATACATTTTAAAAACTTTCACGATTACATTTACTACGGTATTTGTAATTTTGTTTTTTATATTCATTCTTCAAACCATTTGGCTTTTCATTTATGATTTAGCGGGTCGTGATTTGGATTTAATGCTAATTGTCAAATTCT
>CANINJ010000171.1 GCA_947468985.1 Bacteroidota bacterium | reverse complement strand
GGAAACACATAAAAAAGCACTTGCTGAGAAGCAAAGAATCCAACTCAAAAATACCGATCACAAAGTCGCTGACGGGATTTACGTTGCGGGAACTTTAGCAGGTTGGAGAAGTCAATTGTCAATCGCTGCGGGAAGTGGCGCTGCAGTTGCAACGGATATTCTGACTTTATGGAACAACGGAATCCAAACGCAAAGTCACGATAAAGTTCAAAAATAATTTGGAGTTATTTTAAATTCAGCGCTTTTTTTATCATTGCATCTTCTTTCAAAACAATCGAGTAGTAAAATTCTTCGCCAAATAATTGTCTTGCAAATTCAGCTGTTAAATATCTTTTTACCAGGCTTTTATCTTTATCTAATTTCAAAACCAAGCCATTTTTAGACAAATACTTTTTAAAATCATTGAAATACAAATCGGATTTGTCCATTTTTGATAGAAACTGGTTGAATTTTAAGCCTTCAAATTCCTTTCTATTTTTGTCTAATTCTTCAAAAACATAATAACTCACAGGACCTGATTGCATCAAATAACCAACGCCTTCGTCACCGTGTTCTACTTCTAAAGGTACAAAAACATCAGGAACAATTCCGCCACCACCATAAACCGTTTTGCCTTTTGGAGTTTTAAATTTGAGCGTATCGTCCACTTTTATACTGTCTTTTTTGTACAATTCGCCGTTTAATAATCGCTTATCAAATTCTTTGAAATACTCTTCGTTTCCATTTTTATATGATTTTTGAATCGAGCGACCCGTTGGTGTGTAATATCTCGCAATGGTCAATCGCACCGCCGAACCGTCTTCAAAATTCATTTCTCGTTGTACCAATCCTTTTCCAAACGAACGCCTTCCAATTATTGTTCCTCGGTCATTATCTTGGATGGCTCCGGCCAATATTTCACTTGCCGAAGCTGAATTTTCATTGATTAAAATAAATACTTTTCCGGTTTCAAAATTACCATCTGCCGTTGCATATGTTTTGTCAACTTTCCCTTTTTTGTTTTTTGTAAAAACAATTAGTTGCTTGTCTTTTAATAATTCATCGGCAATTTCAATCGCTTTTTCCATATAACCGCCACCGTTATCACGCACATCGATTATTAGTGAAGTGGCGCCTTGTTTTTTTAATTGCAGCAATCCTTTTTTGAATTCATCAGCTGTTGTTTCGGCAAAACGATTGATTTTTATATATCCAAATGTTGGATTTACCATTATTGCTGCCGCAACACTTTCAATGGCAACAACATCTCGCTTTAGTTTGAATTGTAATTTTTTATTTTCGCTTTTGCGATAAATAGTCAGCGTAACTTCAGACCCTTTTTCGCCTTTTAATTTTGAAAACAGGCTGTCGCTTATGAGTTTTCGCCCAAATAATTTCTCTTTATTGGCATATAAAATTCTATCTCCGGATTTTATTCCTGCTTTTTCAGAAGGCCCCCCTTTAACTGGTTTTACAATCGCAACAGTATCATTTAGCATATAAAAATTTACGCCAATTCCAACGAAATCGCCTTTCATGCTTTCGGCAATTTGACTTTGTTCACTTGGTGGAACATAAACAGAATGCGGATCTAATTTTTCTAATATATTGGTTACCGCTAAATCAACAATAGAATCGGTATTTACCTTATCAACATACTCATTATCAATAAAATCAATTAGTTTATTGAGTTTGTTTTTATGATTATCCGAAGACGATTCATTTCCTTGAGAAGGAAAATTTAATTTGTCACCAAGAAGTATTCCCAATGCTAATGTAGAAAAAAACAATATTGGAAAATATTTTTGGTTGGGTTTCATTTATTGTTCAAGCTCTAAAATTTGTTCTACTTCAACACCTGCTTTTATCAGAAATTGAATTCCAGAATCATCACGATAACCATTTTGATACACCACTCTTTTTATTCCCGATTGGTGAATTAATTTACTGCATTCTTTGCAAGGCGAAAGAGTAATATATAGCGTTGCGCCTTCACAAGTTTGTGTTGAACGCGCCACTTTTAGGATTGCATTTGCCTCAGCGTGAAGTACAAACCACTGCGTTAATCCTTCGTCATCTTCACAACAATTTTCAAATCCTGAAGGCGTTCCGTTGTATCCATCGGAAATTATCATTTTATCACGAACGATAATTGCACCCACTTGACGGCGTTTGCAATAGGAAAGTTGCCCCCATTCGGATGCAATTCGGAGATAGGCTTTGTCGTATTTATTTAATTTTTTCTTTTCCATTTCTTTATCTAAGCCAAATTTTACTCTCAATTATCATTGGCAATACAACTCCAATCACAAATGATGCCATTACTAATGTCCAATCTCTTTTTGAAAATCTAAACAGCGTTTGAACACAATAGGAAGCTATTAGAGCAATCAATACAACTATAATTTGCGAGGCTTCAATTCCCGTGGCAAATTCCAAAAGCGGAAGCAATTTATCATTTGTAGTCCCGCCAAGAATTGATTTAAAATAGGTTGCAAATGCCAATCCGTGAATAATTCCGAAAAACAAAGTGATGAAACCAATGACGCTTATACTTTCATTTTTTGATGATTTTCCAGCCGTAAAAAGATGAAAAAGTGCAGTTATTAATATGGTAATAGGAATCAAAAATTCAATGAGATTCACTTTTACAACCACAACTCCATAAACCGAAAGCAGTAAAGCAATCGTATGTCCAACTGTGAAAAGGGAAATCAAAATTAAAACTCGTTTCCAATCTTTAAATGCATATGGAACTGTCAAAGCGATTAAAAACAAAACGTGATCATACGCGTTTATGTTTAAAACGTGGCGCATTCCTATTTCAAAATAAATCCAAAATTCCGACATAGTTAATGTGTTAAAGATTTAGTGCGTGTCAAACTTACGAATTATTTTGAAAATAGTTAGGATAGATTTCATTAAAAACCAATTAAATTAAATGTGATTTTTATTCCAATAATTTTCAAATTTTAAGAAAAATAGGGCAAAAAAACATAAATTTTTGCTTAAATTTGAGTAACACTAAAACTTAAAATTATGTCATTTTCCGATTTATTTGATAACGAATTTAAGAGTAGAAACAAAGGTCATTTTTCTTCCATTGTTAGAGTTGCGACTGCTGACGGCTCCTTAAGTCCAGAAGAAAAATTATTTTTAGATAAATTAGCACACAATCTCGAAATTTCTCCTGCAGAATATGAAGAAATATTAGAAAACCCAATGAAATATCCAATAAACCCTCCTTATTTATACTCACAAAGATTGGAGCGTTTGTATGATTTATCAAGAATGGTTTTTGCGGATCACATTTTAGGACAACGCCAAAAAGATATTCTGATGAAATTTGCTGTGGCATTGGGATTTACGCCAAGTAATGTGCGGTATATTGTAGATAAAGCATTGTCGTTATTAGTTCAAAATGCCGATTTGGAAACCTTTATCTATGAAATGCAACATATGAACAAGTAGAAATCTTAGCGATTTTATAAAAAATTACCATTAAGAAATAATGTAATTTCCTAATGGTAATTTTAAATTTTTTTATATAAATCTTTTAATTAAGCCTAAAAGTAGTTTCTTACTCTATTTTTTTTAATAATCTATAATAAACAACATTTCCTTTACCGTCGTCTAAACTCATTATTAAATTTCCTTTTTTCACGAAATCGTTTACATCAATTGCAAACAAATTTACACCCCACTTTTCTTCATAATCTTTAATTTCTTTATTATCAATACTTAAAAACTGACCGTTTAATATATAATTTGGTGTTTTATCATATGGCAAAACATTAAATACCTCTTTTAATTCTTTTGATGAATAATCATAATCCTTGTCCGACATCATTGAATATACTTTTCCATTTTCATAAAATGCAAACCATTGATATTTTTGAGGCCAAGGATTTATTTGGTTTAATTTATCTTCGTTAGGAATTTCAACTTTTTTCCAAAAACCTAATAATTCACTCAATTTTGGTGGTCCGCCTGCAGCTGATTTATTTTCTTGTGCAAAAAGTGAAACTGAAAATACGGTAAATAATATTAGTAATGTCTTTTTCATTTTTATTTTATAAAACTTTAATCTTTTTTGTTTTTAGTCCCTAAATTTGATAAACTAGTATTTACTCAATTTTGCTTTGTGCATAAAATCTTCGGCTTTTTCAACCATATTTTTACTTCCGCAGAAAAAAGGAACGCGTTCGTGTAATTCTGAAGGTTGAATTTCCATAATTCTACTAAAACCATCAGAGGCTTTTCCACCCGCTTGCTCAGCAATAAATGCCATTGGGCTGCATTCGTATAACAATCGTAATTTTCCTTTTGGGGATTTTGTACTTGTTGGATAAATATAAACTCCACCTTTTATCATATTTCGATGAAAATCGGAAACTAAACTTCCAATATATCTAGAAGTATATGGCCTGTCGCCTTCTTCAGTTTGGCAATATTTGATGTAATCTTTCACTCCTTGCGGAAAATGAACATAATTTCCTTCATTTATAGAATAAATAGTTCCGTCTTCAGAAAATTTCATATTGGGATGTGAAAGATAAAAAGTTCCGATTGCAGGATTCAAAGTAAATCCATTTACGCCATCTCCAGTAGTATAAACCAACATAGTTGACGTTCCGTAAATTACATATCCCGCCGCAACTTGATTGATTCCAGGTTGTAAAAAATCCGACATTGTAACTGGAGTTCCTATTGGAGAAATCCTTCT
>CANINJ010000170.1 GCA_947468985.1 Bacteroidota bacterium | reverse complement strand
CGGATAATCATAAAAACAAACTCAATAAACTAATTGATTTTATTGATAATGAGTATGTTGATAAGGTAAATACCGATTCTATTGTTGATTTAGCGGTAACCAATATCTTAGAAAAATTAGACCCGCATTCCGTTTATGTTCCGCCAAGTGAGCAAAGCCAAATTGCCGAAAGTATGAAAGGTGATTTTGTGGGAATTGGTGTTAATTTTTATATGCTAAATGACACCGTTGCGATTGTAAAACCAGTCAAAGGCGGCCCTTCTGAAAAAGCAGGAATTAAATCTGGCGATAGAATTTTATATGCCAATAAAGAGAAATTATTTGGTAGAAAACTCATAAGCGACAGCCTATTTTCTAAATTAAAAGGCGAAAAAGGTTCCGAAGTTACGCTTACGATTTATCGAAAAAGCGAAAATAAAAAATTACAATTCAAACTAAAACGAGATGTTGTTGCCATTGAAAGTGTTGCTGCAGCAGTTATGATAAATCCAACATTTGGGTATATAAAAATCAATCGTTTTGCCGAAAAAACAGCTGATGAATTCAAAAAAGGTTTGTTGCAATTAAAAAAACAAGGCGCAACTTCTTTGATAATCGATGTTCGTGACAACGGTGGCGGTTATATGGAAAAAGCGGTTGAAATTGCCGATGAATTATTGAAAGACAAGCAGTTAATTGTTTTTACAAAAAATAAAAAAGGCAAAGTTGACAAAACGTATGCAACGGCAGATGGAAATTTTGAAACTGGAAAAGTATTTATTTTAATCAATGAAAATTCAGCATCAGCAAGTGAAATATTGGCTGGTGCCATTCAAGATAATGACCGAGGAACTATTATTGGAAGGCGTTCGTTTGGAAAAGGATTGGTGCAACGAGAAATGAATTTTGAAGACGGTTCGGCGGTGCGATTGACCATTGCGAGATATTACACGCCAACGGGTCGCTCGATTCAAAAATCATATAAAAACGGAAATGAAGAGTATTTCAAAGAATTCGATAAGCGATTATTGAATGGCGAATTATACAAAAAAGACAGCATAAAAGTAGACGATACGCTCAAATTTAAAACCCCAAAAGGCAAAACGGTTTATGGTGGTGGCGGAATTGTTCCTGATGTTTTTGTGCCTTTGGAAGTAGAACACGGCGACGAAGGCGTTGGCTATTTGATGCAATCGGGACCAGTGAGTTATTATGTTTTTGAAGAATTAGACAAAAATAGAAAGGAATTTGAAGGCTTGAAATTCAACCAGTTTCTATCAAAAATGGATAAATCTGATTTGTACTTGAATAATTTCAAAAAGTATTTGTTTAAAAACGGCTTGGATTTAAAATTTGATAAAGATAAAAACCTGGTAAAAAGGTATTTAACAGCTGAATTTGCAAAACAGTTATTTGGAGAAGAATTTTATTATTCGATTGTTTTGAAAGAAGATGCAATGATAAAAAAAGCGGTGAATTTAAAATAAATCAAAATTATTTTTGAATTTTATCGTGGCTTTGCGTTTGGATTCCGTTGTTCCATAAAGTCAGAATATCCGTTGCAACTGCTGCGCCACTGCCTGCAGCGATTGACAATTGACTACGCCAACCTGCTAAAGTTCCCGCAACATAAATCCCATCAGCAACTTTATGATCGGTATTTTTGAGTTGGATTCTTTGCTTCTCAGCAAGTGCTTTTTTATGTGTTTCCACAAATTCCATTAAGCCTTCAATATCAAATGTATTAGAATAGCCAATGGCAACAACAATGGTTTTGGTTTGGTAAGAATTTCTATTGGTGATAACTTGGAAATTTGGAAATTCACCTTCAATTCGCATTACTTTTTCACCTTCAATTTGTTCGATATGTGGATATAAATCAGATAATTGTTGGATACTTTGCACAAGTAATTCTGTTCCTAAAGTTCCTGGCGCAATTCCGTAAGCATTATTAAATAAAGCTTCTTGAAGTGAAGAAGTTTTTTGATGTGCAATAATTCCGATTTTTTTATCGGTCATAAATGGTTTCTTGTGAGCAGAGCCTATTACAAGTGCACATGACATTCCTGAGACACCACCACCAATAATTAACAAATCAAACATTGCTGAATTATTTAGTTCGTTCTTCAATTTTCTTTGATACTTTAAAAATCAAAAGAATTAAAACAGCGCAAATTGAAGCTACAATTCCGATAAGCGCTATGGAATTTTTGCTGTCAAAAAGATGATTGAAATCAAGTAATGTGATATTAAAAATGATTAAAGCAAGCGCTAAAACAACTAATATCGAAGTAAAGATTTTCATTTCTGTATTTTTTAATAAGTTGTAAAAATACTAAAAAAATAATTTACATAAAGAGACCTTTAACATTACCGGCAAATAATTTAACAGCAATTGCAAGTAAAACAACGCCAAAAGTCTTTCTAATGACCCCCAAACCATTTTTTCCTAACATTCTTTCAATTTTGGCAGATGATTTTAATACACCATAAACCACAATTATATTTAGAATTATTGCCACAACAATATTTTCTGTGGCATATTGTGCTTTCAATGAAAGTAAGGTTGTCATGGTTCCTGCACCAGCAATTAATGGAAATGCAATAGGCACAATTGATGCTGAACTGGCTTCCTCATCGCGATAAATCCGAATCCCCAAAATCATTTCTAAGGCCAAGAAAAATAATACAAAAGATCCTGCTACTGCAAATGAATGCACGTCAATTCCAATTAATTTTAAAAGTCCTTCTCCAGCAAATAAAAACACAATCATAATTAAAGCCGCAACAATTGATGCTTTTTCGGATTCAATATGCCCGTGTTTTGTTCTTAAATCAACAACAATTGGAATTGTTCCTACAATATCTATTACAGCAAAAAGTACCATTCCTACAGTTGCAATTTCTTTAAAATCGAATTCCATTTTTTTGTTATTTAGTCCTGCAAAAGTAGATAAATTAATACGACAATAGTTAAAACCGTTGTTATTATTAGGTTATATATAATGTGCTATTCAAAACAATAGTTATATTTGCAATATGTTTCAAATAGGAAAAACCATCGTCTCGGAAGATATTTTAGAAAAGGAATTTGTTTGCAATTTGTCTGCTTGCAAAGGCGCGTGTTGCGTTGATGGAGATGCTGGCGCACCTTTGAGCGAAGCGGAAACCAAAATCCTTGAATCTTTTTATCCAAAAGTAAAACCCTTTCTTCGCAAAGAAGGAATTGCCGCTATTGAAGCGCAAGGAACTTGGAGAAAAGGAACCGATGGCGATCTTGAAACGCCTTTAATTGATGAAAAAGATTGTGCTTACGTTATTTATGACGGGAAAACTGCACTTTGCGGAATTGAACAAGCCTACAACCAAGGAGTAATTGACTGGAAAAAACCTGTTTCTTGTCATTTGTATCCAATTCGGGTGAAAGATTTTACCGAATTTGCCGCGGTCAATTATGATAAATGGGAAATTTGCGATGATGCCTGTTCTTTAGGAAAAGAATTGGAAGTTCCGGTTTACAAATTTGTTAAAGAAGCCCTTATTCGTCGATTTGGCGAAGATTGGTATAAGGAACTTGAAAAAGTAGCCCAAGAAATTAAAAATTAATATTTCAAGAAACCATCTTTTTTTATACTTCACAAAAAATTAAAACCCCTATATTTTACGGGACTTTAACATTTTATTGTAATTTTAATATATTGATATTCAGTAATTTAGTATTTTGTTTAAAAAATTGAAGCACTTTTAAGATTGTTAAAAACTATTGCCAATTGTGAATAAGTTTGGCTTTTTTTAATCGCAATAATTCACAATCTTTGTAACTCAGATTTGACAAATAAATCATCTGTATAATTCCATAAAAGTCAACCTAATATGTCATCAGTAGAACCAATTTTACAAGAAAACAAGAATCGCTTTGTGATTTTTCCTATCAAGCACCACGATATATGGGAATGGTATAAGAAAATGGAGGCTAGTTTTTGGACTGCTGAAGAAATTGATTTGTCCCAGGATTTAAATGATTGGAACAACAAACTTTCTGATGACGAACGTTATTTTGTGAAACATATTTTGGCGTTTTTCGCTGCTTCTGATGGGATTGTAAATGAAAATTTAGCCGAAAATTTTGTGAACGAAGTGCAATATGCTGAAGCAAAATTTTTCTATGGTTTTCAAATTATGATGGAAAATATTCATAGCGAAACCTATTCTCTTTTAATTGATACTTATGTAAAAGACGAGGCAGAAAAAGACGATTTGTTCAATGCGTTAGATGTTTTTCCTGCAATTAGAAAAAAAGCAGATTGGGCTTTGAAATGGATTGAATCGGATTCTTTTGCAGAACGATTAATTGCATTTGCAGCTGTAGAAGGGATTTTCTTTTCTGGCGCATTTTGTTCAATTTATTGGTTGAAAAAACGAGGTTTGATGCCAGGTTTGACATTTTCTAACGAATTAATTTCTCGAGATGAGGGTGTTCACTGTGATTTTGCCGTGCATTTACACAACCACCATTTGATCAATAAAGTTCCGAAAGCAAGAATTCGTGAGATTATTGTGGATGCTTTAAAAATTGAAAGAGAATTCATTACCGAATCACTTCCTGTGAGTTTAATTGGGATGAACGCTGTTTTAATGACGCAGTATTTAGAATTTGTTGCCGACAGATTGTTAGTTGAATTAGGCTGCGACAGAGAATACAATACTACGAACCCGTTTGATTTTATGGATATGATTTCGCTTCAAGG
>CANINJ010000169.1 GCA_947468985.1 Bacteroidota bacterium | reverse complement strand
TCTTAACTAAACTAAATAAATCCTTTGGAACCTAATTCTCACAGAACGTATTCCTTAATGGAAGCTCAAAGCAAACTGGAGAATTATTGTGCATACCAAGAACGCTGTCACAAAGAAATAGTTGAAAAACTGCGCGGAATGAACATGATTCCACAAGCAATTGATTTGATTATTGTACATCTTATAGACAATAAATACCTCAACGAAGAGCGTTTTGCGTGCAGCTTTACAAGAGGAAAACACCGCATCAAACATTGGGGAAAAATCAGAATTGTGAACGAGTTGAAGTTTCGTAAGATTTCACAATATAATATCACAACAGCACTGAAAGAAATTACTGCGGAGGAATATAATAACACTTTTCATACTCTTGCCGATAGGCAATGGGAAAATATTCGAGAAACCAATGCAATCAAAAAACGGAAAAAATTCTGTGATTTTCTACTTCGAAAAGGATTTGAAAGTAATTTGATTTATGAAAAAGTAAAAGACCTGGAAGGAAAGTTATGAGTTATCGAAATGGTTTGACATTTGACTTTGTAACTTTAGACGTTTTTTTAACCGCAAAGGGCGCAAAGATTTACGCAAAGTTCACAAGGAAAATAAATTATCAATCGTTAGAAATGATTCTACTTTATGACTTTAGACTTTAGACATTTGACAAATTTTAAAGTCTATTATCTCTTCGTCTTAAATTACAAACTCAATAAAACACTCACCGCATTTCCACCAAAACCAACCGCATTTACCAGTATCTTTTTCAAAGGTTTCTTTTGAAACTGTGCTTCCGCAAATGGGACTCCGATAAAAATTTGCTTTTGCAACATCAAAACTGCCATTTCAATGCTCAACATTCCCGAAGCTCCAAATGTGTGTCCAATTTTCCACTTATTGGAAGTCAGTAAAGGAAGGTTGTCACCAAATACTTTTTGGATTGCTTTATATTCTGTCAAATCACCTTTTATAGTTCCCGGCGCATGCATTACAATTGCATCAACTTCTGATAAATTTGTATTCCCTAATGCCATTTTCATTGATTTTTGAAAACAAGTTGCCTCTGCTGAAACAGAAACATTGTGTTCTAAAATTTCTGTAGCATAACCAATTCCTTCAATAAAAGCGAGAGCATTTTTCTTTTTGCCAATTTCTAAACAACAAACTGCAGCGCCTTCGCCAAGAATCAAGGTATTTTTCTTTTTTTCTAAGTCGAAAGCACGACACGGAAATTCATCATTATTCTTGGAATAAATTTTCAAAGTACGCATTTGAGCAATCGTAAAATCGGTCAACGGAGCCTCACTTCCTCCAACTAAAAATTTATCTGCCATACCTGCTTTAAGCCATGCAACGCCATTTAGCAATGCGTGCAATGCCGTTGAACAAGTAATAGAATGCGAAATTTCAGGGCCTTGACTTTGCAAATCGTGAGAAACCCAAGAGGAAATGTTTCCAAGTGTGGTAGTTGGAGAAGCCAAAGTTGCTACTTTTCCTGTTTTTATAAAATCAAGGTGGTGCTTTTCAAACAATTCGGTTGCACCACGAGATGAACCGATGTTAATTCCAAAACTATCTCCCGTTTTCCAACCCGCATCAATTGTCGCTTTTCGAGAAGCTGCTATTGCAAATAAAACAGAATTGTCTAACGCTTTGTATTTTTGATCTGAATTTTTTAACGCTTCAATTTCCTGTTTTGAAGCTGCATCTAATGGCGCCACAAGTGCATTTTGATTACCAAAAGCAGTTGCTACAAAACAATGTTGATTGGATTGGTAGCTTTTCCAAATCGCATCTTGATTGTTTCCTAATCCAGAAAGAGAAGCGATGGCAGTAATAGAAATTTTTGTTGGCAAAGGTTTATTTAATTATGAATTATAAAAATTTAACCGCAAAGGTCGCAAAGGTCGCAAAGTTCACAAAGAAAAAAATCTATTATCCATTTGGCTATTTTCTTTTTGTCTTCATAAAAATCAAACTATCTCTAAAGCACTCTCAACCACTTCATAAATTTTTTGCATTTGGCTGTCTGTGATAATATAGGGAGGCAAAATATAGACGATATTTCCAACTGGTCGCAATACTATTCCGTTTTCAATGAAAAAATCATAGAGTTTGTTTCGCAAAGTACCGTAATAACTTGCTTGGTTTTCCGTTTTTATTTCCAATGCAAAAATGACTCCCAAAACCCGAGTTGCCGTTACTTTTGGATGAGTTTCAATGTGTTTTTGGAATTCCAAATGACGTTGATTTACTCGTGCGATATTGATTTGCATTTCATCAGTTTGCAATAATTCCAAACTTGCTAAAGCCGCTGCGCAACCCGTTGGATTTGCAGTAAATGTATGCCCGTGAAAAAGCGCTTTATTAATATCATCGCTATAAAAAGCATCAAATAATTCTTGAGTGAACGTGGTAATTGCCATTGGAATTGTCCCGCCAGTCAAGGCTTTTGACAAACACATCATATCGGGTTGGGTTTGCAAATAATCGCAGGCAAACGTTTTTCCAGTTTTTCCAAAGCCTGTCATTACTTCGTCAGCAATAGTTAACACCTTACTTTCTTGACAGATTTTAATTAATTTATCTAACGCTTCTGGCTCATACATTACCATTCCAGCTGCTCCTTGAACTAACGGTTCAAAAATAAATCCTGCACAAGAATTGTTTTTTATGGCTTTCGCCAATGCTTGAAAACTGGCTTCTTCCTGACCTTTTATTGGAACAGGAATCCGAACGATATCAATAAACATTCCTTCAAAAGCTTGGGTATAAAACGAAATTCCACTTGCAGCCATTGCGGCAAAAGTATCCCCGTGAAAGGCATTTTCAAAAGCAATTATGGTAGTTTTCTTTTCTTCTTTATTATAAAAATATTGCAAAGCAACCTTTATTGCCACTTCAACAGCGGTTGATCCATTATCAGAAAAAAATATTTTCTTTTGATTTTTTGGTAAGATTTCGATTAGTTTTTCGGATAAAACAACGGCTGGTTCGTGCGTAAATCCCCCAAATAAAACGTGTTCCAATGTAGTTAATTGCTTGTAAATTGCATCGGCAATAAACCTATTGGAATGCCCGAAAGGATTAACCCACCAAGACGCAATTGCATCAATATATTCCTTATTGGAATCGTCCCAAAGCAAAGCTCCTTCGCCTTTTACAATTGCAATTGGCGGTTTTGAAGTTTTATGTTGGGTATAAGGATGCCAAAGATATTGACCGTCCCTTTCTGTAAGACCCTTAACCCCCGACGGTGGAATTGAATTGCTCATATTTATATTTTCAATAAGTTATCTCGAAACAAATCGGCATATTCTGAAATTACATTTTGATCGAAATAAGGTTCTTCCTCAATTTTTCCGATGCATTTTAGTTGCGTTGTATTCAAAATTATGGTTTCGGTAGGTAGATTTTCATTTCCATTAAAAATAATTCCTGCAATATTTATTCCTCGATTTTTCAACGCTTCAATGGTCAATAAAGTATGATTGATACTTCCCAAATAATGGCGAGAAACAACAATCACTTTGTAATCAGGTTGAATTAAATCGAGGACAAAATCGATTTCATTTAAGGGCACAAATATACCGCCAGCACCTTCAATAACAAGATGATTGGCTGTTTTTGGTTCAATTATATTTTTTAAATCTATCGTAATTCCGTCCAATTCAGCTGCTAAATGCGGACTTGCGGGAGTGTTAAGTTTGTAGCTATTTTCGTGTATAACCGACTTGTCATTTGAAATATAACGTTGAATTTTATGACTATCTGAATCATTTAAATCACCCGCTTGAATGGGTTTCCAATAATCAGCTTCAAGCACTTCGGTGATAATTGCTGAAGCGATAGTTTTGCCTACATCGGTTGATATTCCTGTTATAAAGATTTTCATTTTATTTATTTAACCGCAAAGTTCGCAAAGAAATCGCAAAGTTCACAAGGTAATTGGATTTAATGTTGATTAAAATACAAAAGCCGAAAGTAGGTTTAATACTTCAGAGATTTCTTCCCTCGAATTATAACTGTGCAAACAAAACCGAAGTCGCTCTTGACCTTCTGGAACCGTTGGAGAAAGTATCGCTTTTACATCGAACCCTTTTTCTTGTAGTTGATTGGCAATTGATTTTACATTTTGATTTCCAGGAATAATGGCGCTTTGAATTGCCGATTTACTTCTCACAAACATCGGTTTTAATCCTAAAATATTTTTTTCTTGATTGAAATGAATGATAGTATTTCGCAACTGTTCATGCAGCTTTTTTTCGATTTCTAAATGTTGATAAGCCACTAAAATCGTTGCTACAGAATGTGGCGAAAGTCCCGTTGTATAGATAAAACTTCGAGCAAAATTGACTAAATATTTCTTTAATTCATTACAACCAATAATTGCCGCTCCGTGACAACCCAATCCTTTTCCGAAAGTAACAATTCGAGCAAAAACAGCATCTTGCAATCCTAACATTTGAACTAATCCTTCGCCACAATCACCAAAAACACTCAAAGCGTGCGCTTCATCAACAACCAAATTACAATTGTATTTATTGGAAATTTGTGCCAATTCTTCCAAATTTGGAGTGTCGCCATCCATAGAAAAAACACTTTCGGTAACGATGTAAATGGTTGTTGGTTGTTGGTTATCGGTTGATAGTTTAAGAAGTAATCGTTCTAAATCCTCAAAATCATTATGTTGAAATTTATAGGATTTGGCATTTGAAAGTTGAATTCCATCCCG
>CANINJ010000168.1 GCA_947468985.1 Bacteroidota bacterium | reverse complement strand
GTCTTTTGGATTGTCTGAATTTCCGCAACCCAATTGGTCGTAATAAATAAATTCTACGCCTTCTTTTGGGAGGAAACTTTCAAAGCACTCAAAATATTCGTGTGTTGCTCCAGGTCCACCGTTTAGCAATAGAATTTTCATCTTTGGGTTGTTTCCAACTTTCTTCGTCCAGACATTGAATTTGCCTTTTGGTGTGTTTATGGAAATCATTTTTACGCCTCCAGTTTGAACACCAGCGTCTGTATTTGTATAATATTCAGAGGAATTTTCGATGGTTGCTTTTTGATTGCAAGAAATAATTACGATTGCAATCGCAAATACCAAAGCGATTTTTTTGAATGTATTTTTCATATATAGTGTTGTTTGAATTATAAAAGTATGAAATTAAAATTCATTATCTATATATAGACAATAATTAACTTCTGTTTACTATTTAAGAAAGTGCTGCTTTCAACCCTTCAAAATCCAACGTAACTTGTTCACCTGAAATTAGGTTTTTTAGTGCAAATTTCCCTTCGTTCATTTCGGTTTCACCAACGATTATAGCAAATGGAAAGGCTCGTTTATCAGCGTGCATAAACTGTTTCCCTACTTTTACAGCGTCAGGATATAACTCTACTTTTACACCGAAACTTCGCAATTCTTTTATGGCTTTCATAGAATAGAAAGCTTCTTTTTCTCCATAATTAATGAACAACGCTTTTGAAGTGGATGTCACGGTAACAGGGAACAAATTCAATTCTTCAACAACCAAATATATTCGATCCAATCCAAAAGAAATTCCCACGCCGCTTATGTCTTTCAATCCAAAAATCCCTGTCAAATCATCATATCTTCCGCCACCTCCGATAGAACCCATCGCAACGGATTTTGGTGGAGCAACTTCAAAAATAGCACCCGTATAATAATTCAAACCCCGAGCCAGCGTAACATCTAAATCTAAAATTGAAGTGGTTAAACCCAATTTAGAAATGGTATTGCAAATAAATCGTAACTCCTCTACTCCTTTCATTCCTTCATTTGAAGATGCCAAAAGCTGTGCTAATTTTTCGATTTTCTCGGAAATAGTTCCCGTGAAATTAAATAAAGGTTGCACTTTTTGGATTGCTTCCGCTGAAATTCCTTTTTCAAGCATTTCAGTTTTCACGCCGTCCTCACCTATTTTATCTAATTTATCTAAAGCAACCGTAAAATCAATTAACTTATCCGAAGCACCAATAACTTCGGCTATTCCGGATAATATTTTTCTGTTGTTTATTTTAATGGTAACTCCTTTTAAACCTAAATCGGTAAAAACAGCATCGTATAATTGTACCAATTCTACTTCTTGCCACAAGGATTTTGACCCTACCACATCAGCATCGCATTGAAAAAATTCTCTGAAGCGTCCTTTTTGCGGACGGTCTGCTCTCCAAACCGGTTGGATTTGGTATCTTTTAAATGGAAATTCAATGTCGTTTTGGTGTTGCACCACATATCTTGCAAAAGGAACGGTTAAATCATAACGAAGTGCTTTTTCGGAAATACTTGAAGTTAATTTATTACTTTCTTTATTTTGTAATGCTTTTTCATCGGCTTTTGCCAAATAATCACCTGAATTTAAAATCTTAAATATCAAACGGTCGCCTTCTTCTCCGTATTTTCCCATAAGGGTTTCCGAATTTTCAAATGATGGCGTTTCAATCGGTTGAAAGCCGTATTTCTCAAAATTGCTTTTTATAATCGAAATAATATATTGACGTTTTGCTACTTCAATTGGTGAAAAGTCGCGAGTGCCTTTAGGAATACTTGGTTTCTGAGCCATTTTGATTGCAAATTTTAGGTTATTGATTTTAGATTTAAAACCTCTAAAATCCTATTACTTTCAGAATTAATAAAATCTAAATTAGTAAATCTTAAATTTTCCTTTTGCAAATATCTTATTTTTATACTAAATAATCCACGTTATAAAGTAAACTTGTTACAAAAATCGTATTTTCGTGACAAATTATAAATGATGTTCAAATTAACAAAAGAAAATATCCGAATTGCACTTGGTTCTATCCGCACACAATTGTTGAGAACCATTCTTACTATTTTGATTATTGCAATAGGAATTACGGCATTGGTTGGAATTCTAACGGTAGTTTCGGCATTGAAAAACACTTTGTCTTCTAATTTTGCATCAATGGGTTCCAATACTTTCAATATAAGTCAATATGAAACACAAATCCGAAGACACGGTGGTGGCGGTGAAGATATTGAAAAAATAAACCCTATTATTTCTTATCCTGAAGCCAAATCATTTAAAGAAAATTATCAATATCCATTCACGGAGACCTCACTTTCATTTACAGCAACATTAAGAGCAGAAGTGAAATTTGAATCTCAAAAAACAGATCCTGAAATTTCAATTGTTGGAGTTGACGAACATTTTTTAGGAAATTCTGGTTTACAAACTACTCTTGGAAGAAACTTCACAGGATTTGACATTGATAATAATGCTTATGTTTGTGTTGTAGGCTCTGATTTTGAAAAAGGATTGTTGAAAGATGTGAATCCAATAGATAAAATTATTTCTATTCGAGGGGCAAAATTCAAAGTAATTGGAGTGTTAAAAGAAAAAGGTTCTACTTTTGGCAACAGCCAAGATTTAAGAGTTTTAATTCCAATTCAAGTGGCACGTTCATTATTTACTGCACCAAATATCAATTATACGATGAGTGTAATGGTTACAAAAGATGCATTATTGAACGAAGCAGTTGACAATGCCAACAATATGATGCGCAGGGTTCGGAAGTTAAATCCAGTTCAAGAAAATAATTTTGGGGTTTCAAGAAGTGACGATTTAATAAACCGAATTTCCGAAATGACAGATGTTTTGAGTGCCTCTGCATGGATAATCGGGATCATCACCATTTTTGGTTCTTCGATTGCTTTGATGAATATTATGTTGGTTTCCGTTACCGAAAGAACCCGTGAAATTGGAGTTCGAAAAGCATTGGGCGCCAAAAGAAGTACCATTGCATTTCAGTTTTTTATCGAAACCTTAATCATCGGACAATTGGGAGGATTAGTTGGAATTGTTTTTGGAATATTAATAGGATACGGAATTTCTACCGCCATCGATTTTAGTTTTGTAATTCCGTGGAGTGCAGTAATTGCAGCCGTTATAACCACTTTTATAGTTGCTGTTGTTTCGGGTTCTTACCCAGCTTTGAAAGCCTCAAAATTAGATCCAATTGAAGCCTTACGTTACGAATAGGCTAGATATTACAAGCAATCATTCTGTCATTTCCATAAATATCTTTGCGGAGTTCAATGTTTTGGAAATGCATTTTTTCTAACAATTCAACCGTTTCTTTTCCAAGATATTGATTAATTTCAAAGAATAATTTCCCTTCTAAAGATAGATTTTTGGTTGCCAATTCCGCGATTTTTCTATAAAAAATTAAGGCATCATCATCAGCTACAAATAACGCCAAATGAGGTTCGTTTGCCAAAACATTCGGTTTTATTTCGGCTTTTTCTAAATTACGAACATACGGTGGATTCGAAACAATGATGTCGAATTGTTGCTCTAAATCATTGGTTTCCAAAATATTTTTTTGAATAAAAGCAACAACAACTTTATTTAAATTCGCATTTTCTTTGGCTGTAGCCAATGCTTTATAAGAAATATCAATTGCGGAAACTTCGGCATTAGAAATATTTTTTGCCAATGAAATTGCGATGCAACCGCTTCCTGTTCCAATATCCAAAATCTTTATATTTTTGAATTTTGGCATATTTACAGCAGAAGAAATAATCCATTCCACTAATTCTTCTGTTTCTGGCCTTGGAATTAACACGTTTTCATTGACATTAAATTCTAAACCGTAAAAATGAGTGATTCCTAATATATATTGAATTGGGATTTCAAGTTGTAGCTTATCTAAAATTGCATTCCAAATCAGAATTTCTTCTGCAGAAAAATGCAAATCTATGTTCAAAGCCAAATCAATTCTTCTCAATTGACGTTGATTTTCAAGAATCAAATAGAAGAAACTTTCCACTTCCATTTCATCATAAAAAGGCAATAATTCTGCTGTAAATTTGGTTTTATATTCCTTGATTTTTATAGAATCTATCTTCATATTCTCTTACAATTTTTTGAGCATCCAAACTGGGCAAGACGAATGACCTGTGTTTCCCATTGGTTTATCCAAATAGTGAAATCCTACTTTTTTATATAATTTTTGCGCAGCTTCCATATAGGTCATCGTTTCAATATAGCACCCATCGAAACCAAATTCCTTAGCTTTTTCAATGCAAATGTCAATTAGTTTTTTTCCAAAACCAAGTCCACGAGCTTCGGGAAGAAAATACATTTTTTGAAGTTCACAGATGTTTTCATCGGAATTATCCAATTGTTTTACTCCCGCCCCACCGATAATTTTACCATTATTTTCAATTACAAAATAAATTGCATTTGGAACAGCATAAACTTCAAATAAGGAATCTAAATACGGATCTGCATAAGCGGTACCCACTTTTGGCGCGCCCATTTCCATTAAAACATTTCTTACAATTGCAGCAATTTCAACGTTGTCCTGCTTTTGAATTTCTCTAATTGTTATGCTTTTCATATTACTTTTAAAATCGTATTTTTGTGGCGTGAAGGTACAAGAAAAATATATAAAACGGTGCATCGAATTAGCCAAAAATGGTTTAGGAACTACCTATCCAAATCCGCTTGTTGGTTGTGTAATTGTATATGGAAATACTATTATTGGAGAAGGAT
>CANINJ010000167.1 GCA_947468985.1 Bacteroidota bacterium | reverse complement strand
GGCTCATTTACTTGAATATTTTTAGTTTCATCTGTCAATTGAAAAAGAAAATGATCTTCTTTTGGTGCTTCTGTTTTAGCAATTGGCAAATCGAATGAAAATGTAATTTGCTCTTCTTCGACAACAATTGCCTGTGGCGCAACTAGTTCAATTTCTTTCACTTCTGGAGCAGAAAAATAATATTCTACATCCAATTCTGGCGCTACAATTTCGAAAGTAACCTCAAGATTTTTTATGAATTCTGATGTTGGGACCAAGTCCATTTCGAACGTTGGTATTTCAAGTTCAGGTGCTTCAAAAACTTCCATTGGCGCTTCCGCAACAACATCAATTTCTACTTCATCTTCTAATAATTCAAAGATAATTTTTTCTTCTTTTTGAGGAACTACATCCTCAAATGTCAAAAAATCGAATCCCGGAATTGCCTTATTATTTGATAAATCTTGAACTAATTTTTGTTCGCCACCCAAAGTGTGGATAATCTTTTTAGGTTCAGTATTTACGATTTCATTTTGTTGTTCTACATTGAAACCTGTAGCAATGATAGTCACTGCAACGGCATCTCCAAGAGAATCATCTTCACCAACACCCATAATAATATTGGCATTGTGACCTGCTTCCGCTTGAATATGATCGTTGATTTCACCGATTTCGTCAATTGTAATTTCATTAGTTCCAGAAACGATAAGCAACAATACGTTTTTGGCACCTGCGATTTTATTATCATTTAATAATGGGGAATCGAGCGCAGAAATAATGGCTTCTTTCGCACGATTTTCACCACTTGCCGTAGCCGAACCCATAATGGCAGTTCCACTGTTTGACAAAACGGTTTTTGCATCTTTTAAATCGATATTTTGAGTATAATGATGCGTAATTACTTCAGCAATTCCTCTTGAGGCTGTTGCCAAAACTTCATCCGCTTTAGAGAAACCAGCTTTGAAACCTAAATTTCCATATACTTCTCTCAGTTTGTTATTATTGATAACAATCAAAGAATCGACTTGTTTTCTTAATTTTTCAACACCTAATAACGCTTGTTCTTGACGTACTTTTCCTTCAAATTGAAAAGGAATAGTTACAATTCCAACGGTTAGAATGTCTCTTTCTTTTGCCAATTGAGCAATTACGGGAGCCGCACCAGTTCCAGTTCCACCACCCATTCCTGCGGTAATGAAAACCATTTTGGTATTGCTGTCCAACATTTTTTCAATGTCGGCAATGCTCTCAATCGCTGATTGTTGACCCACTTCTGGATTGGCACCTGCACCAAGTCCTTCGGTTAAATTCACACCCAATTGAATTTTGTTCGGAACCGAACTGTTTTCTAATGCTTGTGAATCGGTGTTACAAACGATGAAATCAACGCCTTTAATACCTTGCTTGAACATGTGGTTGATTGCGTTACTTCCGCCTCCACCAACACCAATTACCTTAATTACATTTGATTGGTTCTTTGGTAAATCAAATGAAATACTTCCAAAATCTGAGTTGCTTGTCATAATATTGGTTTTTTATTCTTAATTAATTATTCTATTATTTTTAACTTCTTTAGGCACTAACCAAAAAGAATTTTGTTTCAATTTATTTTTTAAACTATTCTGCGTTGTCTAGAAAATCTTTAATCTTATCGACATATTTATCAAAAAATGACTTTCTGATTTTTGTTTCTGTCGATTCTCCCACAGGGATTTTCACTTCTTCTTCTTGCTTTTCAGGCTCTTCAATTTCTTGAATATGTTCTACTGGTGCTCTATAAACATTTACTTTTTCTGGAGCCGAAAAACCAATTCTAACCGCACTCTGCGTATTGTTTTCAATAGAATTCATAACCAATCCAACTGCTGTTGCATATAATGGACTTGAAATTTCTTCATCAGAATCGCCTGCTAAATGCTCGTTTGGATATCCAATTCTCGTATCCATTCCAGTGATGTATTCTACTAATTGTTTGATGTGGTTCAATTGTGCGCCACCTCCAGTTAATACAATCCCAGCAATCAATTTACGTCTTGGATCTTCGTGACCATACGCTTTAATTTCTACAAATACTTGCTCAATAATTTCAACGACACGAGCGTGGATTATTTTGGACAAATTTTTCAAAGAAATTTCTTTTGGTTCTCTACCCCTTAAACCTGGAATAGAAACAATTTCGTTGTCTTTATTTTCTCCTGGCCAAGCTGATCCAAATTTCACTTTCAATAATTCCGCTTGCTTTTCAATGATAGAACAGCCTTCTTTGATGTCGTCTGTGATTACATTTCCTCCAAAAGGAATTACTGCCGTGTGGCGAATAATACCGTCCTTGAAAATGGCTAAATCTGTCGTTCCGCCTCCAATATCTATCAAAGCTACTCCTGCTTCTTTTTCTTCTTGACTCAAAACAGCATCTGCCGAAGCCAATGGTTCTAAAGTTAATCCTGACAATTCAATTCCTGAACTTTGAATACACCTTCCCACATTTCTGATTGATGATGCTTGTCCAACTACCACGTGAAAACTTGATTCTAATCTTCCGCCACACATTCCAATTGGTTCTTTTATTTCCGATTGCCCATCGATTTTGAATTCTTGTGGCAAAACGTGAATAATTTCTTCTCCTGGAAGCATCGCTAATTTATGAACTTGATTGATTAATAAATCAATGTCTTTATCGCCAATAACTTCTTCTGCATTACTTCTGCTGATGTAATCGCTATGTTGAATACTACGAATATGTTGTCCCGCAATTCCTACAACTACATCTTTTATTTTGTAACCTGAATTTGTTTCTGCTTCTTGAACCGCTTGTTGGATAGATTGAATTGTTTGAGTGATATTATCAACCACGCCTCTTTTCACACCTAAGCTTTTGGATTTTCCAATTCCAAGAATCTCAAGTTTTCCATATTCGTTTTTTCTACCAATCATTGCGACAATTTTCGTTGTCCCAATGTCTAATCCTACTGCAATGCTCTCTTTTTCCATAACCAATTATTTTGTGCAAACCACTTGCTGCGTAAACCTCAGATTTATTTTTTTATATTTCACTATCGAACTATCTGCTTCTGCTTTTTGAAAAAATGCTTTATAATTTTTGAATTTAGCCTCCACATTTATGGTTCTTCCAAAATCAATCTTGTAATTATAATTTCTGTTGGACATGATTATCGCCCCAGTTGGAAAAATTTCTATTCCAATTATGTTTTTTTTCAAAAAAGCATCGTCATAAATAAATCGAAATAATTTATTTAAATCCTTACTATTTTCATCATTTATTGCACCCGAAACTATCGGAACTCTCGCCGTGAAATTTTCAGATAACGGCATTTTATTCCCCTGATAATCAAAATAAAAGGATCCATTTTCGTCAAAAACCCTTGCTATTGGCGACTTCTGTTTTACTACAGCTTTTAGCACACCATCGATAGTGACAAACACTTCTGATTTTTCAATCATATTGTAATTGTCGAGCGATTTTTCCAATTTGTTCAAATCTACCTTATCTTTTTGTAGTATTTGCACACTCTTATTATTTTCTATTAACAATTTATTAACCGTTTCGTGAGTCACAAAAAGTTCGTCATTTCCAAGAAAAACCACCACTGATTTCGAGAGTTTTCGCTCGGAATTTCGTTTTGAAGAGAATGAAAACAGGAAAATAACTGCTACAAACATTAGCAGCAATCTTGCATTTATCCAAATATTTTTCCAATTCAAGTTTTTCATTTTAATTTTTTTATGCTATTCAATTTTGTAATCAAAAATCAATTTAATTATTTAGTAATGCTTCTTTTATTGGTTGAACCAATTCTCCGATATCTCCTGCTCCAATTGTAACAATTATTTTTGCTTTACTTTTCAATATTGATGGAATTAAATCCAATTTTGAAACTACTTTTTTATGCTCGTTTGTCATTTTTCCCAACAACCAATCGGATGAAATTCCTTCCATTGGTAATTCCCGTGCAGGATAAATATCTAACAATAAAACCTCATCAAAAGCAGAAAGACTTTTGGCAAAATCATCGGCAAAATCTTTTGTTCTGCTGAACAAATGCGGTTGAAAAATTGCCAACACTTTTTGATTTGGATACAATTCTGAAACTGCTTGATACACCGCATTTATTTCTGTTGGATGGTGCGCATAATCATCAATATATACTAAATCGGTTTCTTTTATTTGATATGAAAATCTTCTCTTAATTCCCTTGAACGATTTCAGTGCTTTTGCAATTGCATCATTGGATGTTCCATACGTTTTTGCCATTGCTAATGCCATCAAAGCATTAGTTAAATTGTGTTTTCCAGGCAATCCAAATTGTAAATTTGTTATGATTTCCGTTGGTGTTTGCACATCAAAAACATAATTCCCATTTTCAATTCTCACGTTGAAAGCCTTGAAATTTGCCTCTTCATTTACAGCAACTGTAACGCCTTCTAAAGGTAAGTTTTTAGTAATGAAAAGTTGGCTTTTATCAGAAACTTTATCTGCAAATTCTACAAATGAAGCTTCAATTGCGGCGCTATCGCCATAAATATCCAAATGATCGGCATCCATAGAAGTAATGCAGGCAATATTTGGATACAAATGCAAGAACGAACGATCAAATTCATCGGCTTCAACAACGGTTATCGTTTTTCCATTTCCTATTAAATTAGAATTATAATTCTCTACAATTCCACCTAGAAACGAAGTTACATCGGCACCACTTTCATATAAAATATGTCCTAAAATACATGATGTTGTTGTTTTTCCGTGCGTTCCTGCAACTGCAAAACAAAAAGTATCTTTTGT
>CANINJ010000166.1 GCA_947468985.1 Bacteroidota bacterium | reverse complement strand
TATGAAGATACGCCCGACCAAACCAAGTCAACGCAAGAAGTAAAAGCCGATATGGAAAGCGATCGCCCGATGGATCGATTGGTTTGTGGCGATGTAGGTTTTGGAAAAACAGAAGTTGCCATTCGTGCTGCTTTTAAAGCTGTTGATAACGGAAAACAAGTTGCGATTTTGGTTCCAACAACTATTTTGGCTTACCAACATTATAGAACATTTACAGAAAGATTGAAAGATATGCCTGTCTCTATTGGTTATTTAAACCGATTTAGAACTGCAAAACAAAAGGCAGAAACCTTGAAAGATTTGGCTGACGGAAGGCTTGATATTTTGATTGGAACACATCAATTGGTCAATAAAAATGTTGTTTTCAAAGATTTAGGATTGCTAATTGTTGACGAAGAACAAAAGTTTGGCGTGAACGTAAAGGACAAACTAAAAACCATCGCTGCCAATATTGACACGCTCACTTTAACCGCAACGCCAATACCAAGAACGCTACAATTTTCATTGATGGCGGCACGAGATTTATCAGTAATTACTTCGCCTCCGCCCAATCGATATCCTATAGAAACGAATGTTGTAGGTTTCAGCGAAGAATTAATTCGGGATGCTATTTCGTATGAAATTCAGAGAAACGGACAAGTGTTTTTCGTAAATAATAGGATTGAAAACATCAAAGAAGTTGCAGGAATGATTCAGCGATTGGTTCCTGGCGCACGCGTTGGGATTGGTCACGGACAAATGGAAGGTAAAAAATTGGAGGAATTAATGTTGGCATTTATGAATGGTGAATTTGATGTTTTGGTAGCCACAACCATCATCGAAAGTGGGTTGGATGTTCCCAACGCCAATACGATTTTCATTAATAACGCCAATAATTTTGGTCTTTCTGATTTACATCAAATGCGTGGTCGCGTGGGTCGAAGCAACAAAAAGGCATTTTGCTATTTTATTTGTCCGCCGTATTCTGCGATGACTGACGATGCGAGAAAGCGAATTCAGGCGTTGGAACAATTTAGCGAATTGGGTGGCGGTCTAAATATTGCCATGAAAGATTTAGAAATTCGAGGTGCTGGGGATTTATTGGGTGGTGAACAAAGCGGATTTATCAATGAAATTGGCTTCGAAACCTATCAAAAAATAATGAACGAAGCCATCGAAGAATTGAAAGAAAATGAGTTCAAGGATTTGTATGCCGATGAGGAAAAACCTACTGAAAAAGCGTATGTCAAAGACTTGCAATTGGACACCGATTTCGAATTATTATTTCCTGACGAGTACATTAATAACATTTCTGAACGACTCAAATTATACAATGAATTGAGTTTGATAAAAGACGAAATTACCTTGCAAGCATACGAAAATAAGCTCGTGGATCGCTTTGGTACTTTGCCAAAACAGGCAATTTCATTATTAAACAGCATCAAAATAAAATGGATTGCCACACAATTGGGAATCGAGAAATTAGTGATGAAACAAGGCAAAATGATTTGCTATTTTGTTTCCGACCAACAATCGAGTTATTACCAATCGGGGCGATTCAATCAGGTGCTGCAATTTGTACAAAAGCAATCGCAATTATGCAAAATGAAGGAAAAACAAACGCCAAATGGTTTGCGTCTTTTATTGACTTTTGAAAACGTAAAATCAATCCGAAAAGCATTGGAATTGATGGAAATGATATAGAAATTATAACAACTTCAAATCCTTAATTACTTTAAAAGCAATATCCACTTCGTCATCGCTCACTAAAATTGTAAATTCATTCGACGTAGAAATCACTTCATTAATGATAATTCCTTCCCAAGCCAAGCGCTGAAAAATAAAGTAGTAAATCCCAGGAATTACAGTGTTTTCTTTTGGTAATTTTACCGTAATCGAAGCCAAATTTTCTAACTTTTGGATTTGTTTTTCGGCTGAAAAATGTTTTTCTACCAAATGTCCAACGCTTTGACTCACAATAATATTTGTCTCGCTAACGCCTTTTGAAGACGTATAAAAAATATCAGGATTACTGTTGATTTCCGAAATCAAATCGGCTTGTTTGGTCAAAATTGTACTGGAAACAGCAAATGTATAATCAATCAATGAAGAACGAACCGTGATTTCTCCCAAGTTTTTCATCACTTTTGAAATCTTGTGATTCAATCTAAAATCCAAATCTACAGAAAGTCGTTTCAGTGCCATTACAATAGCGCCTTGTTTCACCTCTTTCCCAAATTCAGAATCCAATTCGGTCATCATATTTCTTGACAAAGACGTCAAATTGATTATGTTTTGGGATAATGCGCTTAATAAAAATGGCTTGGTTTTGATGTAATTTTCAACAATTGAAGAAACGGTTTTCATTTTTGTATGTTTTAAACTTGCGACAAATATAGAAATAAAAAACAATTTGTTATAAATATAACATTAAAAATAATAAAATGCATCTTCCAAATGCTCCATTTTGAAACCTTTCCCGTCTTTGTGAAGCGCAATAATATCAAAGCGTACTTCCACATCAAGATCATTTGAAATAACATATTCGTTGATGGCTTTCACCAAAAGTTGGATTTTTTTAGGTTTCACAAAATCTTGTGGCAATCCAAAATCTATGCTCGAACGGGTTTTGACCTCAACAACAGCAAGGATTCCGTCTTTTTTGGCAATAATATCTACCTCAGCTTTTTGAAAAGTCCAATTGGTTTCTAAAATCGAATAGCCATTTTTCTCAAGAAATTCAACAGCCAATTCTTCTCCTAATTTCCCTAAATCGTTGTGTTCAGCCATTAAAAAAGTATAAATTGATTGTGCTAAAACTTCATAATTGTTTCCTTATCATTAACTTCTAAATAAATTGTTTTCCCAAAAATCAACGTATTATTATCGTGAATATGTCCCGCTGGAAAATTAAAAACAATAGGAAAATGATATTTTTTAGTAATATCCAAAATGATTTCGTGCGCATTTTTGCCCCAAGGAATTTCATTATCGTGCATTTTTATAAAACTTCCCACAACCAATCCTTGCAAACCTTCAAAGCAACCGCAGCGCTTCAAACTCAACATCATTCTGTCAATATGGTATAAATATTCATCTAAATCTTCAATAAAAAGAATTTTTCCACGGCAATTTACCTGCGATTCTGAACCCATCATACTGTACAAAATCGACAAATTACCACCCACTAATTCTCCTTCGGCAACGCCCAATTTGTTCTCATTTTCACACGCCACACTATAAGAAAGTGTCTCCCCAAACAACGCTTTTCGCAATGTTTCCTCAACTTCTTCCGAAGCTTTCTCAACATTCACGGGCATAATTCCGTGAATTGATGCAATTCCCAACGTATTCAAATGACTGTGCAATACCGTCACATCGCTAAAACCAACAATCCATTTCGGACTTGTTTTAAACCTTGAAAAATCAACCAATTCCACCATTCTCGCCGTTCCATAACCACCCCGAACGCACCAAATCGCTTTGATATTTGGGTTGTCCATCATCGCCTGGAAATCGGCTGCGCGTTGCTCGTCCGTTCCCGCCAATTGGTTGTCGTCCAAACCAATTGTTGCGCCCAAAACCACTTCCAATCCCCAGCTTTTTGCCAATGCCAATGCGGGTTTCAAGTTATCGGTAATGTTTTTTCGAGCCGTTGCCACAATCGCAATCGTATCTCCTTTTTGTAAATTCTGCGGTGTTATCATAGTCGTTTGCGCTTGAAATTTGGTCGCCAAAAAGAGTAGCAAAATTAAAATCCTAACCATTTTTTGGTATTTATAATGTTTCAAAATCAATAACAAATTAACGAATAATCAACAACACCTGCAAGGGTTTCAAATTCATAATTTTTATTTGGGCGTGCCTTCGTTTTGAAAGTCATTGCGAAGAATGAAGCAGGCACGCCCATAAAAGGATATAAAAAAAGGTTCAAAGCATAACACTCTGAACCTTTGAACTTATTTGTTTTGAACCTTCTTACAAATCATTCAACATTTTGGAAATTTCATCTAATTTAGGTGTCAAAATAATTTCAATTCTACGGTTTTTAGCTTTTCCTTCAGGAGTATCATTGCTCATTAAAGGGGCAAATTCGCCTCTTCCCGCAGCAGTTAAATTCTCTTTTTTAACGGCTTTGTTTTCTGATAAAATGTTGACAATTGCCGTGGCTCTTTTTGTAGAAAGATCCCAATTGTTTTCAATTTGTCCAACAGCACCAGCAAATTTATCGTTGTCAGTATGTCCTTCAATCAAAACGGCGATATCTGGATTTTGTGCCAAAACGGTTCCAACAGCAACTACGGCTTTTTTACCTTCTGAACCCACAGCCCAACTTCCTGATTCAAAAAGCAACTTGTTTTCCATAGAAACATACACTTTTCCGTCTCTTTGATTCACGGTAAGCCCTTTGCCTTCAAAGGCTTTCAAAGATTTTGACAAGGCGTCTTTCAGTTTTTTCATTGCCGCTTCTTTGGCAGCCATAATGCTTTCTAATTCATTTACTCGGTCGGTGCCTTTTTTCAAATCGGCACTTAACTTGTTCAAACGCTCTTTTTCGGCAGCCAATGCTTTTTCTTTAGCTTCTAATTGTGCTAATAATTCTCGGTTTTTAGCCATGTTTTCTTTCAAAGATTCGTCGCTATTTTTCTCCAAAGCATTGTAAGAAGCTTGTAGCGTTTTCAGATTTTTCTCTGCTGCAGCAAAATCAATAGCCAATTTATCACGTTCGGCTTTCGTTTTATCATAATTTGCTTTCAAGGTAGCATAATCTAAATCGAGTTTGCTTTTGGCCTTGGTAATACTGTCATTTAAATCGGCAGTTTTTCTGT
>CANINJ010000165.1 GCA_947468985.1 Bacteroidota bacterium | reverse complement strand
ATTTTTTAAAAAATGAAAAAATATTATTACGCCATATTATTATTACTAAGCATTTTTAATTGTTATTCATAGGATAATGAAATTTATTCGATGGCAGAAACCCGTCCTCAGCCAAATGAAGACATTGTTATGGTTGGAAAAAAAATAGCTCAAAATATACCTTGTTTAAAAACAGGAATAGATTATTATTTCAATTTTATAATTGAAAAAGATGGAAGTTTTTCAAATGTAAATTTAGTGAGAGGTGAATTGGATACAACTATTGTAAATTGTTACGAATCAATTCAAACTGCTTTTGCAAATTCTCCCAAATGGATTCCTGGGAAAAATGGCAATATTCCTGTAAGAATTCAATTTATGATGATTATAAAAAAGGAGATTATAGAAGAAATTAATGGCTCAAACCTTGATTCGGTAAATAGCGATGTTTCTTCTGAAAAGAGAAGTGAATGGAATCAGTTTGATGATAATGGAATTACTGAAAATTCAATTATTGACACCACAAAAATCGGTTCGTATATTCGTTATTTTGCCATTAGTAATAAGGCAAATGGCAAATGGGTCACAAGCCGCAAAGGACGATGGAGTGATTTTTTTAATTATTCAGTCGATTATAATTCTTGGGAAAGATTAAACTGGAAAGAATGGTATGAAAAATCTAAAAGTAATGTTGTTGAGAGTGGTAGCGCAGCTTATGAGTATATTGGGCATTTAAAAGATAATAAACCAAATGGAGATTGGGTTATAAAACATAGGAGTTTAACAGCAAAGGGAAGTTTTATTAATGGAAAACCAAATGGGGAATGGATATATTACAAAAAAAAGAGTGCTAAAAAAGGTGTCAATAATTTAGAATATATTGTTTTAAAGGAAAATTATATAAACGGAATACCAAATGGCGATTGGTTTACTTTTAATGAAGAATTTGAAGATAATCCTATTTTAGAATTAAAAGAAAGTTTTAATAATGGAAAACCAAATGGGGAAATAATACGATATCATAACAGCAAAGTTTTTACAAAAACAAATTTTTTAGATGGATTACCAAATGGGGAATCCTATATGTATGGGTTGAACGATTCTGGCAAATCAGTAATTTCTCTTAAAGCAATTTACAAACTCGGAAAACCGATTTCTTATATTTATGGTAAAAATTCTGAATTCAAAGTTGATTTTTTAGAAAATTCTGATGTGGTTAGAAAAAGTAAAAATATAAATGGTATTTATAATAAATTATTTGAGATTAGTAGAAATTCAAATGAGTTTGAACTTTTTGGTAATCAAATAGACACTTTTACAGCTGGGATTTGGAGAGTATATATGATTTTAATTCGCTAATATTACAAACGGCTATGTTTTTATCAATATTTGGTAATTAAGTTAACAAAAAAATAAAATTACTAGACCCAAGTGACCCAAACTATAAAGGGCATATTTTTGAGAAGGGAAATATGATATGACAACAGGCAAATACACTCTAATTTCAAAGGATTAGAAGACAAAATAAAGCTCACATTATAAATGAAATAGTTATGACACAACCGCAAAAAGAAACTTTTTATGATACTAATAAAAGAATTATAAATCCAATTTTAATCGTAATTATAATTGCACTTTTTTATATAAAAGCTCAAAATAAAAAAAACAATGATATTGATTCGGGTGTAAATAATCAAAATGATATTGAGTCAAATACACCGCAATCGCCAGCGACTGGTGATGAAGTTACTTCAAATATCTGTTCTATTTGTGGAAACAAGTTTGCTAATCGTGGTTATGAAGAAGGAACTGATGGTGTTTGGAGAGAATTAGAAGACCCATATCAAGGACAAATTTGTAGTCCAACTTGCGGTAGAAAGCACAATGAGCAATTTAATGATGTTGCTAAAAAATATGGTGTTGATTTAGAAGAAGCTGAATCCAACACTAGTAGTCAAGGAGATTACAAAATGGGAAATGATGAGAGAGTTTATGAAACCAATGCTTGTAGTTTATGTAAAGGAACTGGAATCGAAACCGCTAAAAATATTGCTACAGGAGAAACTGATGGAAGAATATGTCCAATGTGCGATGGCAAGGGAGTTAGGAGTTATTAATTAAAATAAAGATATGGCTTACTATTCAACTTTAAAAAGTGCTTTCCGATTATTAATATGTTTTTTTTTTAACACTAATTGTAGCATGTAATTCTACGAATAAAAAAAATCCGAATTCCATCACAAAAACTGTTACATCTTTTGAAAACAAAAAAATTATTGACACTTCTAAAATTCAAAACAAAACTTTTGAAATTAATGGTCAAACTTGGACGAAAGAAAACTTAAATATTAACTGTTTTCGTAATGGTGATATAATTTTTGAAGCGAAATCACAAGAAGATTGGATAAGAGCCTCAAAACTTCATATTCCAGCATGGTGTTACTACGATAATAATAGTGATAACGGAAAAACACATGGAAGACTCTATAATTGGTATGCAGTAATGGACGAGAGAGGTTTAGCACCTTTGGGTTTTCATATCCCTAACAATCGTGAATATGAAATGCTACTTTTAAACTTGGGATTAAGCAATCACGGTAATCTCGAAAACAAACACAATGTAGCAACAAAATTAAAATCAACAAGTAATTTATGGACGACTATTATGGATAAATATAATGAGACTTCTACGAATAGTAGTGGTTTTAGTGCTTTACCTAGTGGATTAAGATATAGTGAAGGTGGTTTTAATAATATAAATGAAGAGGGACACTGGTGGACATCTACAAATATTTGGCATTCTAGTTATAACCAAACAAATTTACAAAAAATAAAGCCAAGTCAGTTATCTATAGATGACTGGGTATCTGGTGTTGGAGCTGGAAGTTTTGACGCTGGCACTGGACTTTCAGTAAGATGTATTAAAGGGGAAATAAATACAACTACTAAAATTCCAATAATAGAAAATGAATTCTTAGAGTTAGATAAAGATGGTAAACCAAGAGAAGGCACTTATACTTTTGGTGATTTGGTAACTAAAACATTTATTAACGGTATCGAAAATGGAGTAAGAATATATGACGATGGTTGGGGAGTTATAATATTAAAACAAACTTATAAAGATGGGGTTTTAAATGGTGAAAGTAGTGAATATAATAAACACGGTTTTTTGATTGAAGTTGGAAATTATAATAATGGGAAAAAAGTTGGTATTTGGACAAAATATAAATGTTGTCATGATTATGGTAATGAAAAGCTTGAAATTGAAAGCACCGAAAATTTTGATGGAAATTGATTCGCTTTTTAAATTGTTTCTGATAAAGAATTAAAATATTATACTATGACTAATTTTAACTTTAAATCATATAATTTTCAGCATATTTATTATAATTAAAATTGCTTAATCCTTCAACAATTAATTGTTCTATACTAAGTTTTGAAATATTTGAAACTGTAAAGAATACCACGGCTTCTGAACCATCATATTTATTCTCTACATCATTAATAGATTGTCCACTCAGCCAAACACATATTATATAGGGTTTAAATACCTTATCTAAATCAAAACTAGATTTATCATATAAAGTTTTCCTATTACCCCATGCCAATGGGGTTTTTAATTCTTCATATACTTTGAAGTTGTCTTCAAAACTTGGCGACCCAGCTAAATACTCTCCATAAGTATTGCTTATTTCTAATCCTTCTAATTGAACAATATTACCCGATTGAAGGCTGAATTTTAATTTAGTCATATTTATAATTATAAATATCTGGAAAATTGAAAAAAATAATTTATTCGATTGTATTCCAGGATAATAGGTGATTTTCTTGCATATTAAAAATATCCCTGGAATCTTTGTAGATAGTTTTAGATTTAGGTTATAGTTCATTATTAAAGCACAATTCAAAATTACCAAACCAACAAAATCGGTCAAAGTGTTTTAAAAAAATTGACACCCTAAAACTAAAACGAAATAAAACCAAAATATAAATATTATGATTTACTTTTTTTATTCTCGTACTTCAACGGTTCTTCAAAATTCCGCAAGACAAATCGAAACATTCAAAAATCAAGAAGGGTTTGATTCCTCGAAATTATTTATGGAACGTATTCAAGGTAATGTTCCATTTATGGAACGCCCAGAAGCAGTAAAAATGTTTGACACCATAACTAACCAGTCAGAAAGATGTACTGTGGTGGTAGATAGTATTGACCGCCTTGGGAGAAACCTCATTGATATACTAAATACAATTGACCTGTTCACCAAAAACCATATCAATTTGAAGTCAATCAAAGAAGGCTTCACCACTTTACTAGATAACGGAGATGTTAATCCCATGGGGCAACTTGTCATTTCTTGCATGGGTTCAATATCCGAATTAAATCGTAATCAAATCAAACAAAAATCTCTGGAAGGCATTAGGGTAGCACAGGCACTCGGCAAGTACCATGGCAGGAAAATCGGTGCAATCCAAACAGATGAAAAACTATTACAGAGACACCAGACCATTGTAAAGAAAATACAAAAGGGTGTTGGTGTAAGAGATATATCAGCTATTTGCGGTGCCAGCTCAGCGACAATAATTAAGGTGAAGAAAGTTATGGTTAACAGAAAAATGATATAGTTATGGAAAAAGTACACCTGTTTAGAATTTACCTTTTTATGATTCGCTTCTATGGGGTTAAAAGGTTTGAAGTTTTCAGTGTAATCAATGACCAGAGTTCTTTTCCAACTCTATCAATGATTGAATTTTATATGGATAAGGCAAGGAAAATAAACATAGTTAGCTTGAATAGGCTTCTTAAAAAAAATATGAAAAATATTAATAATTTTTTTGTAGTTATTGAAGATT